>JAFZDG010000026.1 GCA_017561285.1 Bacteroidaceae bacterium | reverse complement strand
TCGGATTCCACCGCCTCGTTCATATAATGGGTTAGCTAATACTATATAAACAACTTTCCGCCCCAATTGTTCCGAAACAAAAGGGATTTTGATTGTTTTTTAATAAAGTGTGTTGATTAAGTGCAAAATGCTATACCGGATATTTTCGCTGTTTTTATCTCTCCAACTGTTTTTTGAGGCGCTCTCGGGCGGTGTGTATGCGGCTTTTTACTGTTCCCAACGGGAGGGTGAGCTTTTGGGCTATTTCGTCGTATTTATAGCCGGTGATGTGCAGACTGTAACCCTCCACCCTGCCTCAAGATGCCAGGCTAAAATGGAAATAAAAAAAAGAGTCAAGCGAATGCTTGACTCTTACTTTTGCTCGGTCGGGGTGACTGGATTCGAACCAGCGACAACACGCCCCCCAGACGTGTACTCTAACCGGGCTGAGCTACACCCCGTCTGAAAAGGTGATGCAAAGGTAGCGCTTTTTTCTAAACTTGCAAATTTTTTGAGCAACTTTTTTTCATTAATTTTTCATTAAAAACCATATCATATTGATTATAAATGAAATAAGTCGCGAAAAAAATCTAAAGAAATTTCTATTTCTTTTCGATCAATTTGATTATTGATAGCACATACCCCCACATCGCTCAAGAGCGAAAAGTTTATTTTATCATTAAAATTCTTTTTATCATGCTGCATAAAGGCCATCAACTCATCATAATCTTCACATGTAATGGCATATGCTCCATAGTTTCGCTCTACGAAATGCGCCAAATCGTATATTACCGCCGATGGGAATGACAAAGCCCTATGAGCTATCAGCAATTCGCAAACCAACCCCCAAGCTACCGCATAACCATGAGGTACAGCACAACTATGACTATGCGAGTGACTCTCTATAGCGTGACCTACGGTGTGTCCCAAATTGAGTATTTTACGCATTCCCCGCTCTTGAGGATCTTGTTCGACAATGCGCTGCTTTATACCAACCGAATATTGCAAAAGAGGCAACAATGTTTCGGTATTTATCGCAGCGACATTGTAACTAAGCAGGTCTCTATAGTGCTTCGTTCCATCAATCAGCCCATGCTTTAACATCTCGGCATATCCCGACAAAAACTCACATTGCGGTAAAGTATCAAAAAAACGAGTAGATATAACAACCCAATGCGCCGGAGCAAAAACACCCACCTCATTTTTCAATCCCGCAAAATTTATACCCGTCTTACCACCGACCGAAGCATCCACAGCGGCCAGCAATGTTGTAGGTATATTAACAAAATCGATACCACGCTTGAATGTAGCAGCCGCCATTCCGCCCAAATCGGTAATCATACCACCACCGATATTGAAGAGCAACGAATGACGAGTTGCCCCATTTGCACTCAATTCGCGCCACACATGGGCCAACGACTCTATATTTTTGGCCTCTTCACCGGCCCCGACTACTATTACATAGGCATTGGCAATATAGGGAGACAATAAACGAGGCAATACACAATCATAGGTATTGCTATCGCACAAGACAAAATATTTATCATAGGCACTTGCTTTACATACACGCTCTATGACAGCCTCTATATCATTGGTAAACACTACTTCTTGTTTCATAATTTTGTAGTATTAACAACCTCTATCAGTTTATCAATATGTGCAGCAAAGTGAGGCATCGAATCAAATACGATGTCGGCCCCTGCATCATATAACGCCGATGCAGGAATGGGGCCCGTATTGACAGCAACAGTAAAAACACCGGCAGCCACTCCGGCCTCAACACCCAACGGAGCATTCTCGATAACAATAGCTTCATGCGCAGCAACCCCGGCCCTCTGCAATCCCATCAGGTACGGCTCCGGCGAAGGCTTTCCGTGCTTCACATCCTCACCGGTAATGCGATAGGGCATATTGAAAGCTCCGGGATAGTCGGTATCGAGCAGTTCGAGCAAAGTACCTTGACTCGAACCGGTAACAAGCACCGTACGCACACTATGCGACAGCAGCGATGCAATCATTACATCGGCCATAGGCATACGAGAAGCCTCACCAAGAGCACGAAACTGACGCACCTTCTCCTCATACAACGCCAACGACACATCCTCGGGAGCATCACAGCCATACTCCCTATTATAAAACATATTTATTGTACGCGTACGCGTGCTACCCTCGAGTAAGAAAAAATCTTCTCTGCTACAAGCAATACCAAGGGGGGCGATTGTACGATACCACGCCTCGGCGTGATGCGGCATTGAGTCATACAACACACCATCCATATCTATCAGCGCAGCGCGACACTGCATAGAGCTACGAGTATGTCGCTCTAAATATCTTTTTATAGCTTCTTCTATATTCAACATAATGCAAAACTACAAATTTTTTATCATCCCATTAATTAATTCAAATAAAAACAGTAGTTTTGTACGCTAAAATTAAAATTATAGAGCAATAAACCATTTAAAAGAGAAGAGATATGAAAAATCAAACATTAATTGCCATTGCTTGCGCCACACTGTTAGCCTCATGCGCCGGACAACCCTCCGAGCAAGATTATATCGATGCATTTACCCAATATGCCGGCAACAATATAGTGAACAAAGAGAGCATAACCATAGCACACACCCGCTTCATCACCTTAGCCGATAGCATAGACTACACAACCGCCTCGCTGGCCGAAGAGTACCAATTGATGCTCGAAGAGAAAAAAATGGCATGGGAGAAAAAACTCGAAGACTGCGAGAAAGACGAACGCGCCAACATCCTTCGCCACGAAGATTATATAAAGAAATACGAGGCAGCCAAACGTCAATATGGCAACAACATCAAATACAAAAACAAAATAGACGGCTACCTCAAAGCAGCACAAAAGTTACCCTCTACACACGAAGAGTACCTCAAGTTTGACCGCAGCCGCAGCTATTCATTTACACGCGATGCCGAAAACTTGCAAGCCGAGTACGAACAATTCCTCGCCCTCACACTCAACGGCTATGCAGCACAACACCCCACAATGGCAACATTGAGCGAGCGCAATCCCGAGGAGGTTGTTGCCACCGTTTACAACATCAGCTACGTTGACAACAATGGTCAAACCATTACCGAAAACTACATTTTTGGCACAAACCCCATCAGAGTAATTGAGAAATCAAACGACAACGAAAAGAATATTCTCAACTACAACATTGTGTCTAAAGAAGAGGAAAACACACCACAAACAGACGAAAAATAAGCCACAAGAAAACCCACAAACAAGCAAAATAGGCGCATTTTAATGCACAAAGCATTTGCAATTGTGCATTAAAAAGCATTTTCTTAACACGAAATAGAAAATAATTCGACAAAAATTGCTTTCTTTGCAAAGCATTTTTGCAGAAAAAAACTTCTTATTATTCATTTAAAATAGAAAAACTATGTCTGAAATTGCAGTAAAAGTAAGATCTATCATCGCAGAACGTTTGGGTCGTCCCGAGTCTGCCGTTACAAACGAAGCTAGCTTCGCAAACGATTTGGGTGCAGATTCACTCGATACAGTAGAAATGATTATGGATTTCGAGAACGCATTCGATATCAAGATTGCTGATGAGGATGCTGAGAAAATCACAACCGTAGGCGAAGCTATCGAGCACATCGAAAAGGCTCTTGCCGAAAAATAATTTATGGAACTCAAAAGAGTTGTAGTAACAGGTCTGGGTTCAATTACGCCATTGGGCAACAATGTTGAAGAGACATGGAATGCCGCCATCAATGGAGTAAGTGGAGCCGGACCTATTACACATTTTGATGCCAGCGAGTTCAAGACTCAATTTGCTTGCGAGGTAAAGAATTTCGACCCGCTCAACTACTTTGATAATGTCAAAGATGCGCGCAAACTCGATCTCTTTGCCCAATATGCTATTGCAGCAGTAAAAGAGGCAATGAGCGACTCGGGCATCGATGTAGAGAAAATCAATCGTGAACGTGCCGGTGTTATCTACGCAGCCGGTATTGGAGGCTTGGGAACCTTTGAACAAGAGGTTACAAACTACGCTTTGCACCCCGAAAGAGGTCCTCGCTACAGTCCATTCTTCATTCCTAAGATGATTGCCGACATAGCAGCAGGACAAATTTCGATGCTCTACGGTTTTCATGGCCCCAACTTCGGAACTGTCTCGGCATGTGCTTCGTCCAACCACTCTCTGATAGATGCCTACAATTACATTCGCTTAGGTAAAGCCGATGTAATCATTTCGGGTGGTGCCGAAGCAGCTATTTACGCCGCAGGCGTAGGTGGCTTCAACTCGATGCACGCACTCTCTACACGCAATGATTCACCCCAAACCGCATCACGCCCCTTCAGTGGCTCGCGCGATGGTTTTGTAATGGGTGAAGGAGGTAGTTGTCTTATACTCGAAGAGTTGGAACACGCCTTAGCTCGTGGAGCTAAAATTTATGCAGAGATAGCAGGTGGAGGTCTTGCAGCCGATGCATATCACCTTACAGCCACTCACCCCGAGGGCTTAGGTGCAAAACTTGTTATGCGCAACGCACTTGAGGATGCAGAGATGCAACCCGAAGATATTGATTATATAAACACGCATGGTACATCAACTCCCGTAGGTGATATATCGGAGGTTAAAGCCATCAAAGAAGTATTTGGCGAACACGCTTATAAACTCAATATCAGCTCAACCAAGTCTATGACCGGTCACCTTTTAGGTGCTGCCGGTGCGCTCGAAGCAGTTCTCTGTATAATGGCAATGAACGACAGTATCGTTCCGCCCACCATCAACCACGAAGAGGGCGATAACGATCCCGAAATCGACTACAATCTCAACTTTACCTTCAATAAGGCACAAAAACGCGAGATACGTGCCGCTATGTCCAACACCTTTGGATTTGGTGGTCACAACGCATGTGTTATCTTGAAAAAATTTGAGAAATAGAAGTGTTTCAATCTATTTATAAACGCATAAGGCTCTTGACGATACGTCGCCAAGAGCCTTATCGTATTTTCTACGATATGTTGGGATTTTACCCCAACGACATCACTCTATTCCAACAAGCTTGCCGACATAGATCGGCCGGCCGCAACACACAACAAAAAGGCAACAACGAGCGATTGGAATTTCTTGGAGACGCCGTACTCAGCGCCATCGTGTCGGATATTTTATATAAAAGATACAACAACAAAGACGAAGGATTTTTATCAAAGACACGCTCCAAAATCGTACAAAGAGACACCCTCAACCACATAGCCATAGAACTCGGGCTCGACAAGATTGTAGAAGTAACCGTACACTCACAATCACACAACAATCACACCTATGGCAATGCCTTAGAAGCCCTTATCGGAGCTATATATCTCGATCAAGGCTTTGTAAAATGTAGCAGAATCGTTGAAGAACACATCATCAACAAGCACATCGATATAGACAAAATTGCACAGCAAGAAGTCAACTTCAAGTCGCGCCTCATAGAATGGTGTCAACACTATCACCTACCCTATCAATTCGATATTGACGACATATCGAGCGACGAACACAAAAATCCCATTTTCCACGCCCGCGTTATGATAGCCAACCGACAGCTGGGCGAAGGCAGTGGATATACCAAGAAAGAGGCACAACAGATTGCCGCACAAGAGGCTATGCGATACATACGCAAGCACCGTAATCTTGCCTCAACCCTCACCACAGAGAGCAATAGCACACAACAGTAGTGGCCACACCTCCTCGGCATCCTCGCCACGCTCGCAGGGGCTGAAAAAGACACCCTTATTTAATCCCGCTACCCCGCACGGCGTTGCTATGCAACTGGTACGGGGCTACTTATCCTTGTTCCTCACACAACTGCGACACGTGTTTAATACGCACGCATATTTATTCACCATACACATTGCGGACAGTCCGATAAAATGTGTACTTTTGCACCGGCCGAAAACAAAATCGATATTTAAAGTGTAATAATCCTACAACTACATCTATACACCACATCAATAACATATATTTTGATGAGATATTCCTCCGTGAGTGTTTCTTCGTTTTGCGAAATTTTTCATAACTTTGTAGTCGTTGAGGGTTTTATACCCGAAACAGACATAATTGTGAAAGTGTTTTCGCTCTGTCCTTACAAAGAAATCTGACAGTTTCTCATTGAATCAAGGGCTAACGAACAGCACTCACTTCTTGTATAGATATGTGAATGGCACATTGGTGCGTATCTCATACTATTCAAGTGTGGGGTATCGCATCGTTTATTTGATTCAAGGTTTTGTCAGAGCCGCTTTGTAGATAAACGAAAGTCAGCTCCACACTTTCTTTTTATAGTTACACACCACATAGGAGCCAAGTGGTAGTTGACACCATAGACCCGATTAACATTTTTCTAATACACACGACTATGAAACGATTATTCCGCATTCTCACAGTGGCTATTGCGCTGCTGTCGGTAGGTTGTATCGATGACGATTTGTTCGATCGTCTCGACAATCTCGAAGAAAGAGTATCAAAACTCGAAGAGTTATGTCGCGAGATGAACACCAACATCTCCTCTCTACAAACCATTGTAACGGCGTTACAAACCAACGACTATGTCACAGCTGTTACTCCCATTGTAGAAGATGGTAAGACCGTTGGTTATACCATCTCGTTTGTCAAGAGCGACCCCATTACCATATATCATGGCAAAGATGGAGCTGATGGTAAAGATGGAATAGACGGCTATAACCCAGTGATAGGTGTGCGCAAAGATAGTGATGGGTGTTATTACTGGACTTCACCAGATGGTAATTGGTTGCTTGATGAGTCTGGAAATAAAATTCAAGTTCAAGATATAGATAAAAAACCTTTATTGAAAATAGAGAATGAATATTGGTATATATCATACGATAATGGAGAGACTTGGGTGCAACTTAGTAAGTATTCAAATATCAATTCAGTGTTTGTAAATGTATCGGAAGATAATGACAATGTCTATATCGATTTGGCTGATGGTACAATCATTACACTACCCAAAGGTACAGCCTTGAATATTACTTTCGATGAAGCCGATTTGGTGGTAATGTTGGCAAAATCTACTCGCAGCATAGGCTACACCGTATCAAGTATGACCGATAAAGTAACGGTTGAGGTAACCTCATCGGCCGACATCAAGGCCAAAGTTATTCCTGACGATGATGACGGAAAGAGCGGATCGGTACAAGTTGTTACAGGCGATTCGATAGACGAGTATAGCAAAGTGATAGTATTTGTGTCGAATGGTGACAAGGTTATTATGCGCAGTATTACATTTGAGGAGGTCGGCTTGGTAGTAAAGGAGAATACCACTAAGAAAGCACCTGCCGAGGGTGGCGAAGTGGTATTGGAGTTCCTTACCAATGTAAAGTGCGTGGCATCTATACCCCAATATGCACAGAGCTGGATTTCAGTTGTTCCCGCAACTCGTGCTTTGGATGAGCAGTATATTATTCTCCAACTTGAGCCGAACACATCTACTAATCGTAGTAGCGAAATAGTTGTTCAGTCTCTTGACGGTTTGGTGAGTGTTGTATATTATATTGAGCAAGAAGGTGAAATAGATATATCTGCTATTCCCGATAATGAAATATGGTATACTTCTGTATTAAATAGAAAAATTGTTCCTAATACAACGAATTTTGGCGCTCGGTTGGTTGAAAATGAATATAAAGATGGCTTAGGTATTATGACTTTTGATGGGCCGGTTACAATGATAAGTAGTGGCGCTTTTGAGAATTTTGAAGTAGAAGCAACGCGAGATTTGTCCGCTATTTATCTACCATCTAAGGTAGAGGTTATTGGAAAAGGTGCATTTTATCGATGTGAAAATTTGAAAGTAATCACTCTTCCTCCTTCGCTGAAGGAAATAGGCGATCAGGCTTTTATGTGCACAGGCTTGTTGGAAATAGATATACCGCATTCTGTTGAACGGTTTGGGTTATGTATAATGCAATGTTGCGATAAATTAAAGAGGATAGAATCAAAATATTCAAGTGAGGATAAAAGGTGCTTGATAATAGATGGTATTCTAAACTCGTTTGCGCCGTCAGGGCTATCAACGCAATATGAATTGCCCAATACAATTACCGAAATTGGTTATGGCGTTTTTTGTGAAGTGAGAAATCTGCAAAATATTATCTTGCCTAACAGCTTAAGAGTAATAGGAAATCAAGCTTTTGATGGAGCAGGATTATCACATATTGATATCCCCGAAGGAGTAGTAGAAATAGGTACGTGTGCCTTTAGAGGAAATGATTTTGAAACAATACATTTTCCAAGTACATTGGAGCTTTTAGGTGAGAATGTTATAGGTGGTTGTGAAAAACTGAAATCAATAACAGGCAAATTTGCGACTTCAGACAGTAAAGGACTTCTGGTGGATGGTAAGATGATAGCAATTGCATCCTGTGGGTTGACTGATTATGTATTCCCTTCGGATGTTCACACTATCGGAGAAGATATTTTGTGGGGGAATAAAACTATTGAAAGTATAAGAATACCCGAAGGTGTTAGAATGATTGAGAAAGGAGCTTTTATGTGCTGTGATAATTTACGATATATTGAGATCCCGTCATCCATTGAATCTTTTGGTTATAGAGCTTTAACGCATTGTGATAAATTAGAGCATATTAGAGGCGCTTATGCAACTGATGATGGACGATGTTTAATAAAAGATGGTAAAATGGAGGCTTTTGCACCTTGGGGTTTATCATCTTATACTATTCCGAGCGGTGTGAAAGAAATTAGATCATCTGCAATTAGTAGTTATGAGTTGAAAGAAATTGTTTTACCTGAAGGATTAGAAATCATATGTGAAGATGCATTTCGAGGTTGTCCTGTGTTGACATCTATTACAATCCCTTCTACAGTGAAATCTATTGGTAACTTTTGTGGAGCTTTACATGAAATTTTCTATTCTTGTAAGTCATTAGCCAAAATAGTTTGTAAAGCTGTTCTGCCTCCTGATTTGTTAGTGCCTATAGTAACTGAAACGCCCATATATGTTCCTAAAAAATCATTAGAGGCATACCAGAGACATCATCAATGGGGAGCATATTCGGGAAGAATACATGCAATAAATGAAGATGAAAATCTATATGTTTCGACCGATTACTCAAAAGATGGTACAGTAGTAAAATTGCAAACGGCAACAGTTGGCGAAGGTATCGATATCGTATTGATGGGTGATGCCTACAGCGACCGTCAGATTGCCGATGGCGCCTATCGCACGGATATGGAGTTTATATACAACAACTTCTTTACCGAAGAACCTTACAAGAGCTTCAAAGATTACTTTAATGTATATTATGTAAATGTAGTGTCTAAGAATGAAGGATATGGCGCGTTGAATGAAAGTGCATTGGGTTCTTATGTAAATGTAAATATAGCTGGCGGTAATGATAATGTAGTGTTCGACTATGCGCAAAAAGCTATTCCTG
>JAFZDG010000025.1 GCA_017561285.1 Bacteroidaceae bacterium | reverse complement strand
CTTGTGCTATACCGGCAGCACTCTCAACGTAGGTTGTAGTAGTAGATGTTCCGAGACAAGCGCCTATGGTGGTAGCAATAGCATCGGCCATAAAAGCATCTTTGATACGATAGATATTACCTTTTTCGTCAACCATATTGGCTTTTGTACACACGCCTACCAGTGT
Source organism: Bacteroidaceae bacterium (assembly GCA_017561285.1). GTDB lineage: Bacteria > Bacteroidota > Bacteroidia > Bacteroidales > Barnesiellaceae_A > Barnesiella_A. The sequence continues at coordinate 5,076 of JAFZDG010000025.1, read as the reverse complement.
ACCAACTGTATCGAACATATCGATAAAAAGGAATGTAAAAACCACTATGAGCATATCGATGGTAAAAATTTTATCGAACTCAAATTGACAGAAAATAGGGCTGATGGATTGAGGTTGCGAAAGAATGCCTTTGAAATCGGTTACACCCATAGGAATACCTATAAGCATTGTCACCAAAATACCTATAAGTATGGCTCCGGGGATATTGCGCAAGAACAAAAAACCGGTAATAATAATGCCAATAAGAGCGAGCAATGCCGATCCGGAAGTAATGTCGCCCAATGCAACAAGCGTTGCATCATCGCTTACCACCACGCCGGCACTACTGAGGCCTATAAAAGCAATGAATAATCCAATACCTGCACCAATAGCATTGCGCAAGCTGAGTGGTATGGCATTGACAATAGCCTCACGAATATTGCTTACGGTGAGCAAAATGAATATAATACCTTCGAGCAATACGGCAGTGAGTGCAAACTGCCACGAATAGCCCATACCCAGACATACGCCATAAACAAAAAAAGCATTGAGTCCCATACCGGGAGCAAGACCAAACGGGAGCTTACCCCAGAAAGCCATAGCAAGACAACCAACGATAGCAGCTAAAGCAGTAGAGGTAAAAACAGCCCCATCGGACATACCGTCTAAGAGACTGAATATAGCCGGGTTTACGGCTAATATATAGGACATTGTGAGGAATGTGGTAATACCGGCTACAATTTCATTCTTAATGGTTGTCCGGGTAGCATCAAATCCAAATAGTTTTTTCAGCATATAGATGTGTATTTATAATATGTCTATTTTGTTGCGACTATGGGCATTACATAGGGGCCTTACCGTCCCCATCAACACTTGAATACGAGATATGTTGATATGCAATCGTATGGTATTGATTATCCCATACGATTGCGGTAGTCTTCGTAAGTGAATTGCTTCCACACTTGGGTTGTGCCATCGGTTTTGCGCACAGCAATAGCGGGATGCGGTACTCCGTTGAACATCGTTGTCTTGACGATGGTGTAGTGTATCATATCCTCGAAAATGATGCGATCGCCGATAGCAAGGGGAGCATCGAAACTCCAATCGCCTACGAAGTCGCCACTCAGACACGAGTTGCCACCCATACGGTAGGTATAGGGCGTTTCGCCACCCTCTTTAGCACCACGAATGGCGGGCTTATAGGGCATTTCAAGACAGTCGGGCATGTGACAGGCAAAAGAGGCATCGAGAATGGCTGTGCGGATACCATGATTCTCGACAATGTCGACAACGGTTGTTTCCAACGTACCGGTTTGCCAAGCAAAGGCGCTACCCGGTTCCATAATGACTTTGAGATGGGGATGGCGTGCCTGGAATGCAGTGAGAACGCCAATGAGATGTTCTACATCGTACCCTTTGCGAGTCATGAGGTGACCACCACCCATATTGAGCCACTTGACTTGCGAGAGCCAAGGAGCGAATCGTTGCTCGACAACGGCAAGTGTACGCTCGAGGTCGTAAGAGGTAGATTCGCAAAGGGTGTGGAAATGAAGACCTTCGATACCTGCGGGAAGCGTTGCAGGGAGTTGGTCAACGACAACACCCAATCGAGATCCCGGAGCACAAGGGTTATAGAGGTCGGTTTCGACATCGGAAAACTCGGGGTTGATGCGAAGTCCACACGAGATATGACGGTCGTATGCCTGAACACGTGCAGCAAAGTGATTGTATTGCGACAAAGAGTTGAATGTAATATGACTGCTGTATCGCAAAATGTCATCGAATGTAGCATCGGTATAGGCCGGCGAATAGGTGTGAGCCAGGCAACCTAACTCTTCGTAAGCGAGTCGAGCTTCGTGTATAGAACTGGCCGTAGATGTGGGAATATATTCGCGTACGATGGGGAATGCTTCCCAAAGGGCAAAAGCTTTGAAGGCCAATATAATATCAACTCCGGCACGCTCTTTAACCGACTTTATGAGTTGAAGATTGCGACGCAAAAGTGCTTCGTCGAGCACGTAACAAGGAGAGGGAATTTGTGACATATCTTTATGATTGAGGATTATATTATTGTAAATTTTGCAAACTTGAGAAGCAACTGCTTGCGACCGACATTGTCGAAAGATACACTTACCTTGCAGTTGTCGCCTACCCCTTCGATAGCCTCTATAGTGCCCAATCCGAAACGTTCGTGGCGAATGCGTGTACCCTGTTGGAGTGTACCCGTCTCTAAGACCACACTATCACGCACATCGGCAGCAGGAGCATCGGCTGCTACTACGCGGCGCGAGCCGGCAATGGGCTTGAGTTGCGCCGGAGGTTCGGGAGCCTTGAACGATCGAGATGAAGTAAATGAGATAGTGTGTTGTGTATCGACCTTTCCCCTACTCCACTGACCGGATGCCGTATCGGTAGCTTCGGCCGAAATATCGACATAGCGTTTATCGAGTTCTTTGATAAAGCGGCTGGGGTTGCAAGAGTTGGTTTTGCCATTACGGAAGCGAGACTTGGCATAGGTGAGTATGCAATTTTCTTGCGCACGTGTAATGGCCACATATAGCAATCGGCGTTCTTCCTCGATATTGCGCGGATCATCGTACGACATAACCGAAGGGAATAGATCTTCTTCGAGACCGGTGATGATGACGTTGCGAAATTCGAGACCTTTGGCCGAGTGAATGGTCATAAGTGTAACTTTGTCTTGTTCCTGTTCATCGCCATTGCCTTGGTCGGTGATGAGTGAAATCTCGGCTAAGAAATCGGATAAAGTCGCTACTTCATTTCCCTCCTCCATACGGAGAGAACAAAATTCCTGAACACCGTTGAGCAACTCTTGGATGTTCTCTTGTCGGCTTATATTCTCGGGAGTATCGGATGAGTAAATGTCGTTGACAATGCCCGATCGGCGCAAAATCTGCTCGACCAAATCGGCAAGCGTAACGGAAGCAGCCAGTTGGCGGAACGACTCAATAAGCTCGCAGAAAGCCGACAGCTTGGCACGCGTACCGGCGTTGACTTGCAGATTGAACTCGACCGGTCGTGAGAGAATCTCCCATACGCCTACGTTGTGTGTATGTACACAAGAGAGTACTTTACTTACCGTAGTATCGCCTATACCTCTTGCGGGATAGTTGATAACACGCTTGAAAGCCTCCTCATCGTTGGGGTTGATAGTGAGACGGAAGTAGGCAACGGCATCTTTGATTTCCTTGCGTTGATAAAAAGAGAGTCCGCCATAGATGCGATACGGCATATTGCGCTTGCGAAGCGCCTCTTCGAGTACACGAGACTGCGCATTGGTGCGATAAAGAATGGCAAACTCGTTGTAGGTGTGTGCATTGAGCAGGTGCATCTCTTTGATGCGATTGGCAACGAGAGCCCCCTCCTCGAAATCGGAATAAGAGGAGAGTACTTGTACTTTGCTGCCTCGCTCTTTTTCAGAGAATACACGTTTAGGTATTTGTGCTTTATTCTTGCTTATGAGGCTGTTGGCGGCATCGACAATGTTTTTGGTAGAACGATAGTTTTGCTCGAGTTTATCGATGCGCAGACCTTTGAACTCATTTTTGAGATTGAGTATATTATCTATTTTGGCACCTCTGAAGGAGTAGATACTCTGCGCATCATCGCCTACCACACAAAGGCAGCCATGCTCACGACAGAGTTGGCTCACGATGAGATGCTGCGAGAAGTTGGTGTCTTGATACTCATCGACCAGCACATAACGAAAATGGTCGCGGTACTTTTGAGCAACCTCAGGATGGTCGCGAAAGAGTATGTTGGTGTATAGCAACAGGTCGTCGAAGTCCATAGCTCCGGCACGAAAGCAACGCTCCCAATATGCCCGATAGATATTGTGCAACATAGGTCGTTTCTGCTTGTTGTCAATGTCGCGCAACTCGCTGTTTGAGGCGTAAGCTCCCGGAGTTATGAGGGCATTCTTGGCATTTGATATGATAGATTGCACAGTAGCGGGCTTGTAAATCTTATCATCGAGTTGCATCTCCTTGATAATGGACTTGAGCAACGAGCGAGAGTCGGCTGTGTCGTATATGGTAAAATCTTTGCGAAAGCCCAAGACCTCGGCATTGGCGTGCAAGATGCGCGAAAAGACAGAGTGAAAAGTACCCATCCACAAACGCGAAGCTGTAGCAGTACCAACCAGTTGAGCAATGCGCTCTTTCATCTCATTGGCAGCCTTGATGGTGAAAGTGAGTGCCAAGATGCGCCACGGCTCGTACCCCTGAGATAAGAGGTGTGCAATTTTATAAGTGAGAACACGTGTCTTGCCCGAACCGGCACCGGCAATGACAAGTTGGGGGCCATCGGTGTATAGAACGGCCTCGCGCTGAGCATCGTTGAGATTATGTAAACTATGGTTATCCACGCCTATTTGTATTAGAAAAACAAAGGTAGCAAAAATGCGTGAGAAAAACAAACCTTACAGACGAAAAGTCTATAAGGTTTGTATGGGTAGAGAAAGCGACCAATCAGGTATATTATTTGGTCATTCTATCGGAGTATTTTTTTGATCCATTTGAGTTTGTTGCCGTATGGGGCGCTTTTGATGGAGAGAAAAAAGCGGTTGGTGGTGCTAACGACCGACTTGGCGTGGCTGAATGTCTCGAAGCTATATCGTCCATGATAACGTCCCATACCGCTACGACCTTTTCCTCCGAAGGGTAAATGGTGATTGGCAACGTGAATGATGGTATCGTTGATACATACGCCTCCCGATTCGGTGTGGTTGATGATGTAGCGAGCGCGCTTCTTGCTTGATGTAAAATAGTATAGAGCAAGGGGTGTTGGGTGTGTATTGATATATTCCACACAGTCATCTATATCGTCAAACGGGATGATGGGTAGTATGGGGCCAAAGATTTCATCGGTGAGCAGAGGAGAATGGTTGTGAACATCGGTTATGAGCGTGGGAGCTATATAGCGTTGTTCCCGGTTGGTTTCGCCTCCGGTAATGACCGTTCCATGCGAGATTAATTGGGCAAGACGGTCGAAATGCCGCAGGTTGACAATGCGAGGATAGTCGGGGCTGAGGAGTGGATTGGTACCATACAGCTCAACAATAACCTCTTTCATTAG
>JAFZDG010000299.1 GCA_017561285.1 Bacteroidaceae bacterium | reverse complement strand
TATATATGTACCGATGCCGGCATCTTTCAACAGGCGATAGTTCTCGACTGTTGTAGCAGCAATATTTACGTTTACGCGACGTATGGCTCCATTCTTGTGATGTATCGAATAGATGGTATCGATAGACTCCAATACATACTCAATAGGATTCTTGGTAGGATGCTCACCTGTTTCAAGCGCCAAACGTTTATGTCCCATATCTTGCAAGGCTATTACCTCTCGGCGTATCTCCTCTTGTGTGAGCTTGCGACGGGGTATCGTGCGATTCTTGGCGTGATAGGGACAATACACGCAACCGTTGATACAATAATTCGACAAATAAAGCGGTGCAAACATCACAATGCGATTGCCATAAATATGTTGCTTTATTTCGCGAGCCAACTTAAAAATACGCTCGATAATAGCAGGATCATCACACTCCAAAAGGAGAGCTGCATCGCGGTGCGACAAACCTTTACGCTCGGCAGCGCGAGCCAATATTTCATCTACCATCGCCATATCGTTGCGATGTTGCTTGGCATATTCCAATGTAGCCATGATTTCACCATCGTGGATAAACTCATCGGCACGAGGTGAATTTACTTGATACTTTATCATATCTTAACCTCCTCATTATAGTTACCTATGTCGTAACTGATTTCATAATTTATAGTAGCCAGTCGGTCGCTCAGCATCTTGAGTCCTTCAGCAGCCTCTGTGCCAAAAGCGGCCTTCCCTTCATATATCTCATAGTTGCGCCGCACATCGGTGGGCGAAAGATTGGGCATGATGACATTTGCACCAGCCGCTATACCCTCTATTTGCGCCATCGGCGATAGTGTAGCCAACGCCGTTGTTGATGGAATGAGCGCATGGGGTAATAATAATCGGATAATAGAAATAAGCAACAAGGTCGTTTTTACCGAACCGGCCGAATAACTGCCCAACGGAGTAGCCGAGTGGGGTATAAAGGGACCTATACCCACCATCTGCGGACGTATCTGTTGCAACAGCATAAGATCCTGAACAAGATGCTCGATGGTTTGTCCGGGAGCACCCACCATCATACCCATACCGGTCTGAAAACCTATTTGCTTAAGAGTCTTTATACATTCTATTCTATTGCTCCACGACATATCCGATGGATGTAGCGAAGCATATAGTTGTGGCGAAGCCGACTCATGGCGCAACAAATAACGTCGCGCACCGGCCTCATACAGTGCCTTATATGATTGTTCCGATCGCTCTCCAAGCGAGAGAGTTATGGCACAATCGGGGTATCGTGAGTGAATGGTAGAGATGAGCGGTACGAGCCGCTTATCGGCAAAAGCGCCATCTTCGCCACCTTGCATCACGAAGGTACGGAAGCCCAACTGATAACCGGCTTCACAAGCCGAGAGTATCTGTTCATCGGTGAGTCGATAGCGCTCTACAGCACGATTGTCGCGTCTTATACCACAGTACAAGCAGTTATTGCGACAGTAGTTACTCACCTCAATAAGGCCTCGTATATAAACACGCCTGCCGAAGTGGCGTTGGGCCACTTCGGCAGCATGTTCTTTGAGTATATTAAACGCACGGTCATCACATGACTCAAGAAGAGAGCCAAGTTGAGTGGCATCGAGACGATGCTCACAAATCAAGCGATCGACCAATGCATCCATATTCAGATGCTTTTATCGTTTTTGCAACTCTTTATTGTAAGTTTGGCGTGCTTTGTCATAAATCTCATGGTTAGCAGGACCTGAGATACAACCACCTTCGCAAGCCATCACCTCAATAAATTGTACGGGAGCTTTGCCCGACTTACCGTATGCACGCAAGAGAGCAACATTCTTCTTGGTAAGGTTAGCAACCAAAGTAGCAGAGAATGTAAACTCACCATTGATTTCGTTCAACACAGCTTGAGTTACACCATTGATTTGAGCGAAACCATGAGCGAACTTGCTTGAAGAAACGGGAATATCGAATGCTGCTTGCTCGGCAATGTCAATACCCATACCGTCCAATACCGAGTGCAACTCCTCGTATGTCATTACATAGTTTACCAAGTCGTCGCGACGTGCCTCTTTGCGCTTAGCGATACAAGGACCTACGAATACGAGCTTAGCATCGGGATATTGCTCACGAGCTATTTGTGCAGTATAGTACATGGGTGAGCGTGTGCTTGAGATATATTTCTTCAAGTCGGGAGCATGCTTCTCGGCCATTTCGATGTAGGCAGGACAGCAAGAAGTTGTCATGAAGGGAGCACCTTCGTGAAGACGCTCTTTCAACTCGGCACTCTCCAAACGAGTAGTTACCTCAGCACCTTGAGCTACCTCGATAACATCGGTGAAACCGATAGCCTTGATAGCGCCATACACTTGCTCGGCGGGTAAGTTGTATTGTGCAAGGATAGCGGGAGCAACCATAGCAACCACTTTCTCACCACGACGAATACTTTGCAAGATATCGAATACTTGCGAAATCTCGAAGATTGCACCGAAGGGGCAGCTGTTGAGACACTTACCACAATAGATACACTTGCTCTCGTCGATATGCTCTACACCATACTCATCTTTGGTGATAGCACCTACAGGACAAGCCTCCTCACAAGGAACAGGGATGTAAACAATTGCATGATAAGGACAAGCCTCGAAACATTTACCGCAACTGATACAGTCGTTGTGATTGATGCGACCTTGGCTGGTGTAGGGGTCAAACTCGATAGCATTCTTGGGACAAGCATGCGAACAAGCACGAGCTACACAACCACGACACAAGTTGGTAATATCATAATTGGTGCGAACGCAAGATGAGCATGCCTCATCAATCACACACATGATATTATCCTTGATTTGCTCACGTTCCAATGCGCGACGAGCGTAATCACTCAACGGAGTGAGTTCATCTTGCTCATCGGTCATATCATAACCCAAGAGAGGGAGTGATTTATACTTCCACACTGCACGCTCTTTGTGAATACAGCAACGGCCGCGAACTTGTGCATTGCGGGGACTCAACTCGATAGGCAAACGGTCAATCTTATCTACCAATTCGCCTGCATTCCATAGTTTAATAAGATTTGTCAGCAATTTATGTCTGACAATCATCACGTTGTTTTTAATAGCCATAACTTAAGATAAGGTTATTCTCTTTCAAGTTGCAAAGATAGTTTTTTTCGCTGTATATACGAATAAAAAAGAGAAAAATATTGTCACTCAACCTCAAAATATAATTAATTGGTGCCACAACCCACAAACGGGCAATCTTTTTTGGCCAACATCTTGCAGATTGAGTGTTAAAAATGTATCTTTGCAGATTATAAATATATATAAATATGAGACAACCCCAAAAGCACAATAACACCCGCCGTCAGGTCAAAGAGCACACCTATCGTGTGGAGAGTGATGGCATCCTGCTCGACTTCCTTTTGGCTACACTCAAGGACAAATCGCGCACAACAATCAAATCGTACCTCTCGCACCGACAAGTAGCCATAAACGATATGCCTACTTCGCAATTCAATGCCCCCTTGCATCGTGGCGACCGAGTTACCATCAACTTTACCACAGGCTACAAGATATTCCGTCACCGCCGTTTACGCATCATCTTCGAGGACGAGTTTCTCATTGTTGTTGACAAGGGCTATGGCCTACTCTCTATGGCTACCAAAAACGAAAAGACCGAAACAGCATATCGCATTGTTAGCGACTATGTAAAGACCAATGATCCCGAAGGACACATCTTTATCGTTCACCGCCTCGACCGCGACACATCGGGTGTAATGATCTTTGCCAAAAGACAACGCATACAAGAACTGTTGCAACGCAACTGGAACGATGCTGTGATAGAACGCAAATATATGGCTGTGGTAGAAGGTTGTGTTGAGCCCCAAGAGGGCGAGGTAAAATCATACCTGAAAGAGAATGCCGCTATGCAAGTATATTCAACTCAAAACCCCGAAGAGGGACAACTTGCTATTACACGCTACAAAACAGTTGCCGGCAATGGTCGCTTCTCGCTCCTTGAGGTGCAACTCGAGACCGGCCGAAAAAACCAAATACGTGTACATATGCACGACCTCGGCCATCCCATCATTGGCGACCGCAAGTATGGCTCGGAGTGCAATCCGATAGGTCGAGTAGCCCTGCATGCAGCATCGCTACGTTTCAAGCACCCCATCACCGGTCAAATGCTCCATTTCGAGTCGAACCTTCCCGAGAAATTTGAATATATTGTAAAAGAAAAATAAACATCAAACACTATGATACAACGCATACAATCGCTCTACTTGCTCTGCGCCATTATCTTTATGGCCATCTTTACATTTTCGCCTATTGTCAACTTTATCACTCCCAACGGAACTTTTCAAATGGGCAGTATGGGATTTGAATTGATTGAGCCGGCCGAAATAATTCCTCAAACAGCATTTATTGCCTCGACACAAAATTTCATCATAGCCATCATTTCGGCTCTGATTATCGCAATGAGCATTATAGCCATATTCCTTTTCAAAAATCGTATGAAACAGATATTGATTTGCAAGATCAACATTCTATTCTACATCACCCTCTACGTTGTAATGGGATTATTGGCCTATAACTACTATGGCACATTAGAAGCTACCACATTCAAGACCACAACGTTTGTTATCTTCCCCATTTGTGCTCTCATCACCAACTGGCTTGCGATGAGTGCCATCAACAAAGACGAACAAATGGTACGCGATAGTGAACGTATGTGGACTCGCAATCGTTAAAAAAGCAACAATAAACCCACACCATAAAGATGCTATCACTCTTCGAACAATTCAACACAGCAATGACCACTACCGATGTAACAACCGGCAGTGCCATATGCAAGTTGGTTGTAAGTGCATTATTGGGAGGTGCTATCGGCTATGAGCGCAAGCGCAAAGGACAAATAGCCGGCTCACGCACCTTTGCCCTCATCTCTATGGGAGCTACATTGGCAATGCTCGTTTCCAATGCCATACCACAATTTTTCAGTCACCTCGAAAATGGCGGCGATCCGGCTCGTATCGCAGCACAAGTAATAAGCGGTATAGGTTTCTTGGGAGCCGGCGCAATCATACAAACCAAAGCATCGGTACGCGGCCTCACAACAGCAGCAGGCATATGGGTATCGGCCGGATTGGGCTTGGCAGTGGGCATTGGACTCTATGTTGTTGCATTCATAGCCATGTTGCTCATACTTGTAACGTTGGTTGTAATCAACAACATCGAAAATCGCCTCCATCTTGAATGGGAAAGCCATATCGTATCGGTAGAAGTGCCACTCGTAGTCCAATCGATAGAGCCATACCGAAATACATTTGAAAAACATTCGATAAAATTACACGAATGTTATATTGATGTAGATTATAACAAGCCCACTACCCGTATGAACTTCGTGATACAAATGCGCGAAAATACCGATATGCTTCAGTTGTTTGCAGCTATACAAAAGATACATCCTACCAATAACATATCACTCCAGAACGAAATTTAAATCTTATGGACAGCCTTCAACCCCTCATAGTAGACCTGGCACTCATCCTTATCTTGGCCGGCATTGTAACCTTAGTGTTCAAGAGACTACGCCAACCTGTTGTTTTGGGATATATTGTTGCCGGATTTTTGGCCGGCCCCAACTTCCACTATCTCCCCTCTATAGCCGACCCCGAAAATATTGATATATGGGCACAGATAGGTATTATTGTGTTGTTGTTTACGCTGGGTTTGGAGTTTAATTTCAAGAAACTCCTTAACGTAGGAGCAACAGCCTTTACTACGGCATTAACCATCGCCCTGGGTATGATAGCCATAGGTTATATGGCAGGACAGTTCTTAGGCTTTACGGTATTCGATAGTATTTTCCTCGGAGCAATGCTCTCTATGTCATCTACAATGATTATTATCAAAGCCTTTGGCGACTTGGGTATGCAGCAACAGAAGTTTACCCAAACGGTATTTGGAGTACTCATTGTACAAGACCTCTTGGCGGTAGTTTTGTTGGTTGTACTATCATCGGTTGCATCGGGTAGCGTTGAAGGTGGCGAGTTGCTCAATAGCGTGGCCCGACTCATATTCTTCCTCGTTCTGTGGTTTGTCATTGGCACATACATCATCCCCACTTTTGTGCGCAGTGTACGCCGTTTCTTGAACAATGAAACCCTGCTTGTCGTATCGATGGGCTTGTGCTTCGGTATGGTGGTAATAGCAACGTATGCCGGATTTTCATCGGCATTGGGAGCATTTGTTATGGGTTCAATCCTATCGAGTGCCAATGAGGTAGAGCGTATTGAACGCGTCATACAACCCATCAAAGATTTGTTTGGTGCCATCTTCTTCATATCGGTGGGTATGCTTGTTAATGTTGACACACTTGTGCAATACTCAGCACCTATCATCATCCTCTCATTGATTGTTATCATAGGTCAGTCGATGTTGGCGACTTTGGGTATGATACTCTCTGGACAACCTCTGCGCACTGCTATACAATCGGGATTCAGCCTATCGCAAATCGGTGAGTTCTCTTTCATCATTGCCACCTTAGGTATCTCATTGGGTGTTATGAACCCCACCCTCTACCCCATTGTCGTTGCCGTATCGGTGGTAACAACATTTACCACACCCTATATGATTAAGTTGGCCAACCCGTTCTTCAGCAAACTTGAAAAGCACCTACCCGAACGCATCAAAAGCCGCCTTGACCAATATTCACAAAGTAACACCATCATCGAAGATGGCAAGGGTGTGTGGAAAAAAATACTCATTAATTATGTTGGTAAGATTACCCTCTTCGGAATCCTTATCATAGCCATTATCGTAGCTTCACGTATATGGCTATTCCCCCTATTCGAGAAGTGGATACCAGGCACTATGGGCGAATTGATGGCCACCATTATTACTTTGCTGGCTATGTCACCGTTCTTGTGGGCTATCACAATGCGCCGCACCAACAACGATGTGTTACGCACCTTGTGGAGCGATGGTCGTAGCAACCAAGTACCTATTATGATACTCATCACTCTACGCTATGTTATAGCCTTTGCCTTTGTGTTGGGCTTCTTGCATACCGTATATTCATACGTGGGTATGACAATAGGTGCTGTTATATTCTTGCTATTGATGAAGACCTTCTCAAAGGATATACAACGACAGTTTACCCGACTGGAAAAAGGTTTTCTCGACAACCTCAACCAACGCGAACGTAGCAAAAAGGGTATCGACCTTATACACGACTTGCACATTGCTCGTATGACGATGCACGAAGATAGTGAGTTGGCCGGTGTGCGCTTGTCCGACTCAAACTTGCGCAAAAACTATGGATTAAACATCGTAAGCATCACACGTGGCACACGCCGCATCAATATACCCGGTAGCGAAGTACGACTCTTCCCCGGCGATGTTATCAGAGTGATTGGTACCGATGAACAGATAGCACGTTTCTTGCCTGTGGTAGAGTGTGGCGATGAGATTGCTGACGGAACAAGCGAAGAGGTAAGCTACTCTTACGTTATAGTAGGTGCCCATTCGGAATGGGTAGGCAAGTCAACAGCCGACCTCGGACTACGCAACAATTATCAATGCCTGTTGGTGGGTATAGAACGCGGAACCGATTCATTCTTGCAGCCCGATGGTACAATCAAGATAGAAGCTAACGACATACTATGGATAGCAGCCGAACCCGACACGATGAAAGCCATCAAAGAGGTAGCTGCGGGCAAATAGTACATAACCAATAGAACGAACAAATTATTACCAAATAAAAACATCAAAAAACGATGCAAGAAAAAATTATTATTCTCGACTTTGGTTCGCAATACACCCAACTCATTGCACGCCGCTTGCGTGAGTTGAACACTTATTGCGAATTGTTACCCTACAACAAGTTTCCTTTTGGAAACGAAGAGGGTATCAAAGGTGTGATTTTATCGGGTAGCCCCTACTCGGTTAATGATCCCAATGCTTTGCAAATTGACTTGTCGCAACTCAGAGGCAAATACCCCATTTTGGGTGTATGCTACGGTGCGCAATATATTGCACACACATCGGGTGGCAAGGTAGAGCGTAGCGAAACTCGTGAGTATGGTCGTGCAAACCTGGCTTGGCACGACGAAAACGACTTGCTCATGCGCGGTGTACGCGAGAACTCGCAAGTATGGATGTCACATGGTGACTCTATTACCGAAATTCCTCAGGGCTTTACCCTCATTGCCAGCACACACGAAGTGCGTTCGGCAGCATACCGCATAGAGGGCGAAAAGACTTGGGCTGTTCAATTCCACCCCGAGGTATATCACAGCGAAGACGGCACTCAATTGCTCACCAACTTCGTTCGCGACATTTGTGGTTGCAAGCAAGACTGGACTCCGGCCTCTTACATCGAGCACACAGTTGAGGCATTGAGAGCTCAATTGGGCGATGATAAAGTTGTACTTGGACTTTCGGGTGGTGTTGACTCGACCGTAGCAGCCGTATTACTCAATCGCGCCATTGGCAGCAACCTCACTTGTATCTTTGTTGACAACGGTCTGTTGCGCAAGAACGAGTTTGAAGGCGTTCTCGACAGCTACAAAGATATGGGCTTGAACGTGATAGGTATAGATGCCAAGCAATACTTCTACGAGCGTCTGGCCGGTGTTACCGAGCCCGAGCGTAAGCGTAAAATCATCGGTGCCGGCTTCATCGAGGTATTTGACCAAGAGGCCAAGAAACTCAAAGACATCAAATGGTTGGGACAAGGTTCCATCTACCCCGATGTTATCGAGTCACTCTCTATCACCGGTATGGTTATCAAGAGCCACCACAACGTGGGCGGACTCCCCGAGCGTATGAACCTCAAGCTCGTTGAGCCTTTGCGCTTGTTGTTCAAAGACGAGGTACGCCGCGTAGGTCGTGAGTTGGGCATCAGCGAACGTCTGATCGGCCGTCACCCCTTCCCCGGTCCCGGTTTGGCAGTGCGCATCTTGGGCGACATCACACCCGAGAAGGTACGCATCTTGCAAGAAGCCGACCACATCTTCATCCAAGGCCTCATCGACAACAACCTCTA
>JAFZDG010000298.1 GCA_017561285.1 Bacteroidaceae bacterium | reverse complement strand
TACATCCTGCGGGTGTATCCTTCTTTCGAACAATGACATTAACAAGCCGCATAAAATCGTACATTGCACAAGAGAAAATACTTGTGCCCCACAGCAAGGTTGTTGTGGGATTGAGTGGTGGTGCCGATTCGGTGGCACTGTTGGCTATTCTTACCGAGTTGGGATACAACTGCGTAGCTTGTCATTGCAACTTTATGCTGCGAGGTGACGAAAGCATTCGCGACCGCAACTTTGCAGAAGAAATATCCAAACAACTCCATACAACTTTTGTCGAAACTACATTCGATACCACCGGCTATGCACAACAACAAGGCATCTCGATAGAGATGGCTGCACGACAACTACGATACACTTGGTTTGAAGAGATGCGTATAAAGCACAATGCACAAGCCATTGCCGTAGCACATCATAGAGATGACAATACCGAAACCGTACTGCTCAACCTCTCTCGTGGAACGGGACTGGCCGGACTGACCGGTATGAGCCCTCGTAATGGCTACATAGCACGCCCCTTGCTATGCGTGTCGCGTAACGAGATTGTTGAATACCTCGCTCATAAACAGTTGCAATACGTAACAGATAGTACCAATCTTGAGGCCATATACACCCGCAACAAACTGCGTCTTGAGCTGATACCGATGTTGCGCGAAATAAATAGGTCGTTCGACACTTGTATGGAACGTTCTATAGGCTATCTGCGTGGTAGCGAAAAATTCTACCGAGCAGCCATCGATGAATGGATAGAACGTACGTGCGTGCAAAAGGATGAAACACTCTACATTGACCTATCAATATTACACACCGCACCGGCTCCGGCTACACTACTCTTTGAGATTGCCTCTCCGAAGGGTTTTAATGCCTCGCAAATAGAGACAATGGCCCACCCCACCCTCTCATCGGGACGACAATTTCTATCGACCACACATCGCGCCATTTGCCATCGCAATCAACTCATCATTACTCCAATCACAGCCGCAACCGACAACATACTGGCCCTATGGAACGATGACGACTCTACCGAAAAGTATGGTTTGGCCCTCTCCTACCACAACGCCAAAGAATATGAAATTGCACGCAATAGCCATATAGCTTGTTTTGATTGCGATAAAATAAAATTTCCACTCGTCTTGCGCCATTGGCAACAAGGCGATACCTTTATTCCCTTTGGTATGAAAGGACGCAAGAAAGTAAGTGACTACTTTAGCGACCATAAATACTCGCTCATAGAAAAAGAGCAAGCCCTTATCCTATGCGATAGCGAAAAAATCTTGTGGATTGTAGGTCAACGCACAAGCAACCAAGCACGCATTACCAATAGTACAAACAAGGTACTGGAAATAAAAATAACCAATCAATAGAGAGGATAGATAGGAGTACAAAAGAGCGATTCCAACAGAAAATTTGTTAAAAGAAAAAACATAAAAGTTTCTTGAACACTTTTTACAAAAAAAGCGTTATATTTGCACCTATAAAATCCAAGAGGTATTCAGTCGAGAACCTCTAACACTCCATCAAGAAATAATCTTAAAATAAACGATAGGCCAAGATGTTGATAATCTTATAACCGGATTACGCACATCGGATGCCACAAAAAAGCATCTATAATGTATTATTTGAAAGATCTCGAAGCAAAAACGCTGCCCGAACTCAAAGATATTGCTGCCCGATTGGGTATCAGCATTGATAATAATATAGCCCAAGACGAGTTGGTATATATCATACTCGATGAGCAAGCCATCAGTGCCAGTAAAACCCAACAAGGAAACGAAGGCAAAAAAAGAAAGAAAAAATCGCAACCGGAAAAGGCCGATAAACAGGAGGAGTCCAATGATATAGAAACCCTCGAAGCCCCCTCTAAGGAAGCCGAAAAAAACGAAAACAAAACACCGGAGAAAAGGGCCGATAAGAAACCCTCTATTGCGAAAGAAATAAAAGCAGAACCAGCAGAGATGAACACAAACGAAACGCCTCTTGAAGCTACTGAACAACCTGAGAAGCCTCGTCGTGGACGCAAAAAGAAAGTAAAAGTTGAAGAGGTTGCTGCACAAGAGAGCAACACAGCCGTTACAACCGAGACCACTACACAACAAGAAGAGGCGGTACAAGAACCCGCTCCGGTTGAAGAGAAACCACGTCGTGGTCGCAAACGCATTTCTCGAGAAGAAAAAACATCGATGCCTGAGCAAGCAGAACCTACATTGCAACAAGAGGAATCGACAATTGTTGCTCCTCAAGCCGACAAAGCCATTGATGAAACAGAATCGACCGAAGGAACTCAAGCGACTACCCCCGAAGAGACAAAAGCACAAGAAGCTACTATGCCTGCCACACCGGGATTGTCGGCCTTCTTCCCCAAAGCCACACGTTTCATTTCACGCGACAAGAATGGCAATATTGTAAAACAACAATTTACGCCCCAAAATCGCGAAAACAACGCCGGTAACAACAATAACAGCAATAGCGGCAACAATAACAACGGCAATAACAATAACAAGCAAAACAACAATAAGCTAAATAACAAGCGTATAAAACAACCCAACAACAATATGCCCCAAGAGGGAACACGCCGCGAGGAGCCTGCACAAGACAATATGATACCCAGCGAGCGTTTGTACGATTTTGAGGACATATTGATGGGTTCGGGTGTGCTTGAAATGATGCCCGATGGCTATGGTTTCTTGCGCTCGCCCGACTACAACTACCTGACATCACCCGACGACATTTACGTATCGCAATCTCAAATCAAACACTACGGACTCAAGACCGGCGATGTTGTAGAAGGTACCATACGTCCCCCCAGAGAAGGCGAAAAATATTTCCCCTTAGCCAAAGTTGAACGCATCAACGGCCGATTGCCCGAATTTGTACGCGACCGCGTACCATTCGACCACCTTACGCCTTTGTTCCCCAATGAGAAATTCAATCTGACAGGGGGCAAATCAAGCAACCTTTCTACTCGCGTAGTAGATATGTTCTCGCCCATAGGCAAAGGTCAACGCGGTCTCATTGTTGCACAACCCAAAACCGGTAAAACCGTAATACTCAAAGATATTGCCAATGCTATATCGGAAAACCACCCCGAGGTATATATGATAATTCTGCTCATTGATGAGCGTCCTGAGGAGGTAACAGACATGGCAAGGAGTGTAAAGGCCGAAGTAATAGCATCTACCTTTGACGAGCCTGCCGAGCGCCACGTAAAAATAACCAACATCGTACTCGAAAAAGCCAAACGTATGGTAGAGTGTGGTCACGATGTGGTGATATTGCTCGACTCTATTACTCGCTTGGCACGCGCATTCAATACCGTAGCTCCGGCCTCAGGCAAAGTGCTTTCGGGTGGTGTTGATGCCAATGCTCTGCACAAGCCCAAACGCTTCTTTGGTGCAGCTCGCAATATAGAGAACGGAGGTAGTCTCACCATCATCGCTACAGCCCTCATAGATACCGGTTCAAAAATGGATGAGGTTATCTTCGAGGAGTTTAAAGGAACCGGTAATATGGAGCTACAACTCGACCGCAAGCTATCGAACAAACGCATTTTCCCGGCAGTAGATATAAACGCATCGAGTACACGCCGAGACGATTTGTTGCACGACAAAGAGACTCTCAATCGTATGTGGATACTACGCCGTTACCTGGCAGATATGAACTCGGTAGAGGCTATGGAATTCCTCAAAGAGCGTCTTGAACGCACGTTATCGAACGAAGAGTTTCTACTCTCTATGAACGATTGATAGCAGACATTACCTATAGAAATCTAAGCATCGATAGTCTCCCAACGATTATCGATGCTTTTTGTTACACCACGCAACATATAAAAACAGGACTGCCCCAAAACGCCAATCCTATAAAAAGAAACTATATAGGAGTAAGTCAATAAAAATATATTGAGTTAATTCAATATACACAAACAACAACAAAACGAGCATATAAACACAGAAGAAATATTGTTTTTTCACATTTGTTTATCTAATTATTAATGTAAAACTTGCTTTTAACTATTATTCTTGCTAATTTTGCAGAAATGATAGGATAAATACACACAATGAAACCAAAGAAGAAACGCTTGGATGTAATCCGAGAAATTATTAATACACAAAAGATTGGGTGCCAAATAGAATTATTACAACCCCTTAAAGATGCGGGTATAGAGGTTACGCAAGCAACATTGTCTCGCGATTTGAAACAATTGAAAATAGCCAAAGTACCTGATGCATCGGGTAGATATATCTATACACTCCCCAAAGAAGAGAGTATCAA
The DNA here is from genome assembly GCA_017561285.1 of Bacteroidaceae bacterium. Taxonomy (GTDB): domain Bacteria; phylum Bacteroidota; class Bacteroidia; order Bacteroidales; family Barnesiellaceae_A; genus Barnesiella_A. The sequence continues at coordinate 9,560 of JAFZDG010000298.1, read as the reverse complement.
TAGAAACAATAAATTTACCACAACATTCAATCGTCATCCGTTGGTGGGTTTAGGAGGTTTTCTATCAATATCTTTCTCGCACAATATGGTAGTCATAAAGACAAGCCCGGGCTACGCCGGAAGTATAGCATACGACATAGACAATGGTTGCTGTAATGAGATACTTGGAACAGTAGCCGGTGACGATACAATTATAGTTATTCTTGCCGAGGGTGTTTCGCACGAGAGTGCCTACGAAGCTCTTTCTAAATTTATTCCTGCACTTCGCACATACTAATTAAGGAGCCGCGTACGTTATCTATATAGAACAACTAAATACACGGCTTATGGATAGCAAACAACTCATAACATATGCATGTGAGCGATTGGGTATTCAATCGCTCAATGCTATGCAACAAGCCTCTATAGAGACTTGTCAGAAGCAACAAGATGTCATTCTTTTGGCTCCGACAGGCTCGGGCAAAACATTAGCATATCTAATCCCCCTATTCTCACGCATCGCACCTCAGGCCTCACGTACCCAGGCTCTCATTATTGTACCCACGCGCGAATTGGCACAACAAGTAGAGCAAGTAGCACGCACCATTGCTTCGGGCTACCGCATTGTGTGTTGCTACGGCGGACACTCTTTTCGCGATGAAGCTCGCTCACTCGAAACCACTGCCGATGTCGTATTGGGTACTCCCGGCCGACTACTCGACCACGTGCAACGAGGTCGCCTCTCGCTCGAAAATGTAGACACGCTGATACTTGACGAGTTTGACAAAAGCCTTGAGCTGGGATTTCACAGCGAAATGCGTTCACTCATTCGCACAATGAAGCGATTGCAAATGCGCATTCTCACATCGGCTACCGACCTCTCTGAGATTCCCGACTTTGTGCAGATGAAAAACGCTGCAAGATTATACTACATAGACAATACTCGCAAAACCGAACAAAAACAGCAATTGGCGGTATATCATGTAGCATCGCCCGCAAAAGACAAGCTCGATACACTATGCGAGTTGTTGTGTCGCATAGACGACAGTCCCACAATCATCTTCTGTAACCAACGCGAGAGTGTAGAGCGTGTAGCCGATTACTTGAAGAAAAAGCGTGTTGTGTGTACAGCCTTTCATGGAGGTATGGAACAGGCCGACAGAGAGCGTGCATTGTGTCGTTTTCGCAATCGCAGTGTCAACATATGTGTAGCAACCGACTTAGCGGCACGCGGCTTGGACATTACAGCCGTAGGCCACGTCATACATTATCACTTGCCACTTGATGCCGAGGCCTATACCCACCGCAACGGCCGCACAGCCCGTATGGATGCCGAGGGCAATGCTTACCTTATTGTTGCCCCACAAGAAGAGCTACCTTTATATGTCGAAGACATTCGATATCTGCGTCTCAATACCGAGCCACACACACCCGCAACACCTGTTATGGAGACCTTGCATTTTGCAGCCGGTAAGCGAGAGAAACTGAGTAAAGGCGATATTTTGGGCTTCCTTACCCGAGTGTGCCTGCTGCAAAGCAATGAAGTAGGTCTTATAGAAGTAAAAGATCACTATAGTTATGCAGCCGTAGCTCGCAACCGCATTCGTGAGATATTAGACAAGGTCCAAACCGAAAAAATAAAAGGTCGCCGTATAAAAGTAAATAGAGCATTTTGACAACATACAGCAAATCAGATATATAAAGTAAGCGATGCATCTCTCAACGATACATCGCTTACTTTGTTTTATAGATATATACTTAGGGGGGGGTATTTTACTTCAACACACCCAATTTTTTACCAACTTTGATAAAGGCATCGATAGCACGGTCGAGGTGCTCGCGGTCGTGACCGGCCGAGAGTTGCACACGTATGCGGGCTTGATCTTTGGGTACTACAGGATAGTAGAAACCGGTTACATAGATACCCTCTTTTTGCATCTCGGCAGCAAAGTCTTGCGACAACTTAGCATCGTAGAGCATCACAGCACAAATAGCCGATTGTGTGGGTTTAATGTCAAAACCGGCAGCCAACATCTTGTCGCGGAAGTATGTTACATTCTCAATCAACTTATCGTGCAAAGCATCGCTGGCTTGCAAGGTACGGAACATCTCGATACTTGCACCTACGATAGCAGGAGCAACAGAGTTGGAGAAGAGATATGGACGTGAACGTTGACGCAACATATCGATAATCTCTTTTCGACCGGTAGTGAAACCACCCATCGCACCACCAAACGACTTACCCAATGTACCGGTAAAAATATCAATCTTGCCATAGCAATCAAATTGCTCGGCAACACCGCGACCTGTAGGGCCTACAACACCTGCCGAGTGGCTCTCATCGACCATAACAAGTGCATCGTACTTCTCGGCCAACTCTACAATCTTATCCATAGGAGCTACATTACCATCCATCGAGAATACACCATCGGTAGCAATGACGCGGAAACGTTGTGCTTGAGCTTCTTGCAGACAACGTTCGAGGTCGGCCATATCGGCATTGGCATAACGATAACGTTTGGCTTTGCACAAGCGCACACCATCAATGATAGATGCGTGATTGAGAGCATCACTGATGATAGCATCTTCTTCGGTAAAGAGAGGCTCAAACAGACCACCATTGGCATCAAAGCACGCAGCATAGAGAATGGTATCTTCGGTGTGGAAATACTCGCTGATGGCACGCTCCAACTCTTTATGCAAATCTTGTGTGCCACATATAAAGCGAACCGATGACATACCATATCCATGCGTATCCATAGCTTTCTTGGCTGCCTCGATGAGAGCTTTGTTATCGGACAAACCAAGATAGTTGTTGGCACAGAAATTGAGTACTTCACCCTCAGCTCCGGCTACACTGATACCGGCCTTTTGAGGGGTTGTGATAATACGTTCTTGCTTATAGAGTCCGGCATCTTTGATGTCTTGCAACTCCTTTGTCAGGTGAGATTTAAAAGCGTTATACATAATTTTAGAATTTAAGGTAAAATTTTTATGCTCCAAAATTAGCTATTTTTCTGGAAAAACCTATATTTGCAAAATAAAATATTAAACATTTATACCTTAAATACCAAAATTCATTATTTATGAAAAACATTCTTGTTATCGGAGCTACCGGCCAAATAGGTACGGAACTAACTATGAGACTCCGTCGAGAATATCCCGGAGGCAATGTTGTAGCCGGTTATATCAAAGGAGCCGAGCCGCAAGGCATATTGGCAGAGAGTGGTCCATCGGCCGAAGTTGACATTACAAATGCTCAACAAATAGCTGATGCAGTAGAGAAATATAAAGTAGATACTATCTACAACCTTGCAGCATTGCTCAGTGCTACGGCCGAGGCCAAACCTCAATTGGCATGGAAAATAGGCGTTGGCGGTCTGTTCAACACACTCGAGGTAGCTCGCGAGAAAAACTGTGCTGTATTCACCCCGAGCTCTATTGGTTCGTTTGGAAAAGGCACTCCCAAAGATCACACCCCTCAAGACACCATACAACGTCCCGATACGATATATGGCGTTACCAAAGTAACCGGTGAGATGCTATCGGACTATTATACCCGCCGTTTTGGTGTAGACACCCGCTCGGTACGCTTCCCCGGTCTTATATCGTATGTAGCACCTCCCGGAGGCGGTACAACCGACTATGCCGTAGATATATACTACTCGGCAGTGAAAGGCGAGACATTCCAATGCCCGCTCAACCCCGGTACCTTTATGGATATGATGTATATGCCCGATGCCTTGCGTGCAGCCATTGAAATTATGGAGGCTAACCCCGATCGTCTCATACACCGCAACTCGTTTAACGTAACTTCGATGAGTTTCGATCCTGAGATTATCTATAAAAAGATATGCGAATATGTTCCCGACTTCAAGATGGAATATAAGCACGATCCCTTGCGTCAAGCTATTGCCGACTCATGGCCCAACTCGCTCGATGACACTTGCGCACGCGAAGAGTGGGATTGGAAACCGGAGTATAACCTCGATAGTATGACGGTAGATATGCTCAAGCAATTGCGCATAAAACTCGGCATCGAGAAATAAGCTTTATTACCCAAATAGAAAAAGACCTGCCCTATGTCGCGTCATACACGATACGGGTAGGTCTCTTTCTTTATGACACGTTGCAATCAGCTATTTCTCACCCGATTATTGTCAAAAAAGCAGTCCAAAAAACGGGAAACTATTTGGATTTATGTTTATTAATTATTTTCTTTGTTGACAGAAATGTAATTTATCAATTCAGAATATCAAGAAGTATGAAGATGGGATTATCGATTCTTGTAGCAGTTTTATTGATGTCATTTACAGGAATACAAGCAAGGGCCGATGTAATTACGCAAGAGATGGCACTGGAAACAGCCCACAATTTTTTGAGCCTCGATAGCGATTGGAATGGTGCCGATGACGCTACGGTTAACCTTGTAGAGGAAGAAGGTGTACCGGCCTACTATATAATAGAGTATAGCAAAGGCGGTTGGGCCATTGTAGCGGCACAATCGACCTCAACACCCATCATCGGCTATAGCACAACCGGTTGCTATGCAGCACCCGAGCCTATGCAAGCTGTGTTGAAAGCCAACGCCCAAGCAATTGTAGATGCAGCTCGTACAGAGGACAATGCCACACACGAAAGATGGGAACAAATCATACAACGCCGGCCCGTCAAAACCTCGGCAGACTATCCCGATGTAGAGCCTCTTATCAAGTGCGATCTCAACCAAGTTTCTCCCTTTAACTCGCAATGCCCCGACATCAATGGCAAGAGAGCAGTGGTAGGTTGTGTAGCTGTGGGTATGGTTCAAGCAATGATGGTACAACAATATCCGTATGCGCCACAAGGTTCATACTCTAATGATTGCCCCGGTGTAGGTCTCGTATCTATCGACTACGACCAGGTAGAACCATACGATTGGGACGCAGTACTAAATAGCAAAACTACAGGCGATTACGATGAGGTTGCCCGCATTCTATATCACAGTGGAGTGGCTGTGGGTATGTATTATGGAGTAGCCGGATCGGGAGCCTATTGGCCCGACGTTTACAAAGCATTCTCAAGAAATTTTGGTTATAGCTCCAAAAAGATTGCACTGCATTATAAAAAAGATTATAGCACATCGGGGTGGCTCCAGTTATTGCTCAACGACATACAAAACGGTCGTGCAGTTGTTTATTTTGGTTCAAGTGAAACCATTGGTCACTGTTGGAATATAGACGGATGGAAAAACTCGACTCAAATGGTACATGTCAACTGGGGTTGGGGTGGCATAGGTAACGGCTACTTCGATATAGAGAGCATGCACGACACATTTCAAGGTCAAGAGTTTCCTCTTAACAACTCAGCCATTGTGGGTGTAGGCGCACCATTGACAGCCCCCTACGGCGTGAAGTTGAGCAACACCCGGTTTGTTGAAGGCACTGCAGCCGGTGTAGCTCTGGCCGATGTGACAGTCTTTTGCAAAGATAGCGAGGCGAACTTTACTTATGACCTTCGCGGCCCCAAAAACATTACAGGCAACAATATCGTATCGCCCTATGAGGTGGTAGATGGCAAACTCGTATCGACACAAACAATTGAGAATAAAACCAAGTTTACCTACCTCAGCATACAAGTAACCAATGAGAATACCGGAGAGTCGGTAGAAGAAGAGTTTAACATACATATTGGCGCAAACAATGCGGTAGAGGTGGTAGAATCGAATGCCTTGCGTCTCTATCCTACCGTAGCCGAGCAGAGACTCACAGTAGAGGTACCCGTTGTGGGTGGCAAGTATGCTATCTATTCGCTCTCGGGTGCGCAAGTTTCCACCGGTACACTCACCGACTACAAGAGCGATATAGCAATAGAGTTGCTTGCAGCCGGAACATACATTGTGCGCTATGAGCACAGCGAAGATGTGTGTGTAAAACGATTTGTAAAAAAATAATATAGACCTACCATGAAAATCGAATTGCCCCAACACAAAAACGGTTGCACGACACAATTTACAAACGACCTGCGCACCCTCACTATTATAGGGGCCAACGGAGCCGGTAAAAGTCGTTTTGGCGATGACATTGCATGCCGAAGAGCCGATAGAGTATTTTGTATATCGGCACTGAAGGCACTCTTTATCAATCCCGCAAGCGACAATGTCATAGGCAACAACATCACCCGTCTATACAACGAATTGCAATCGAGAACTACGTATAAAATTGAGGCCATAGATACCGAGTTCGAGCGATTGATGTACTTGCTAATGTACGAAGAGTTTGTCAACGTAATTGCATACAAACAGAGCGAGAACACACCCAAGCGTCTGCCTCGCACCAAACTCGACCGCGTGCAGCAACATTGGGAGGCTATATTTCCGCAAAACAAGATGTTGCGTATGTCGGGCAAGTTGAGCATTGTAGGAGGCAAAGATCCTCAACCCTATGCCCCCACTCGGCTGAGCGATGGTGAAAAGACGGTTCTATACCTCTTGGCTTCGGTATTGTATGCCGAGCAGAATGATATCATCATTGTAGAAGATCCCGAGGTTTTTCTCCACCACTCTATTATGAAGTCGGTGTGGGATACCGTAGAGCAACTACGCCCCGATTGTACATTTATATACCTCACACACGACCTTGAGTTTGCAGCCTCACGCAACGACAGTACTTGTGTGTGGGTAAAATCGTACGATGCCGAACAACATTTGTGGGACTATGAAATATTGAATAGCCCCAACGAACTGCCCGAAGATGTATATCTCGATCTATTGGGTAGCCGCAAGCCCATCCTCTTTATCGAAGGCACCGACAATCGCAGTATAGATGTGCGTATATACACCCTACTCTATCCCGAATATACGGTGAAACCATTGGGTGGCTGCTCGAAAGTGATAGAAACCACTCGCACCTTTAATGACTTGAAGAGTTTCCATCACATCGAATCGCATGGTATCGTAGATCGCGACCGCCGCACCAATCGCGAAGTTGAAACCCTGCGACAACGCAACATTGCCGTTCCTGACGTTGCCGAGATTGAGAATCTGCTGCTCATAGAGCCGGTTATACGCATAGTATCTCGCCGTATGGGACTCAACGAAAACGATACATTCGATACCGTACGCACCAATATCATCCATATGTTTGCTGCCGAGCTGGAACAGCAAGCTCTCCTGCACACTCGCCACCGCACCAAGCGCGAGATAGAGTGTTTTATAGACCGCCGTTCACACAACATAGACGACTACGAGGAGCATATACGCACACTCACTGCCGAATGTACCCCGCGCAAACTCTACAACGACCTATGCAATAAATTTAGCACATACGTATCGGAACGTCGCTATAACCGCATCTTGCGCGTATATAACCAAAAGTCGATGTTGCCCAATTGCGGGGTTGTGCAACTATGTGGTTTTGCCAACAAAGACAAGTACCTTAAATATATTCTATCCATCCTTCGCGAAGAGAGCGATGATGCCACCAACCTACGACAAGCCATGCGACAAGTGGTGGGACTTGTGTAGCAACCCTATACATTGAACTATATACGACGAGAGGCTGTGTCAAAATTCAAAATTTTGGCACAGCCTCTTTTCACTTTTATAACAGCTATTATCAATATTCTATCCGATCGAGAATACCGGTAAGTGCTGCTATCGTAATACCATAATTGGTAATAGGAACATCTTGTATGCGGGCGCGAGCTATGCGGTTGAGCACATGGCGACTGTTGAACATACACGCACCACAATGTATCACCAAATCGTATCCGGTGAGGTCTTGTGGAAATTCGTGACCACTGACAATGTCGATATGCAGTCCGGCACCAAACTTACGGCGCAGCATAGCCGGCAACTTCACTCGACCTATATCTTCGTTCTGCGGCACGTGTGTACAAGCCTCTGCTATGAGCACACGTGAGTTTTCGGTAAGTTGCGACAATTTCTTTGCACCTGCTACAAAAGTGGTTATATCGCCTTTGTAACGGGCAAACAGTACCGAGAATGACGTGAGACGTGAAGCATCGGGCTTGAGTTTATATACGGCATCAAATACTTGCGAGTCGGTGATGATGAGATGCGGAGGTTGTGCCAACGCAGCCAATGCAGCCGGCATTCCTTCTGTCGTACAACTCACCACAGTACAACGGCGGTCGAGTAGTTCGCGTATGGTTTGCACCTGGGGTTGTATGAGGCGACCTTTGGGAGCACTTGCATCTTGCGGCATTACCAACAAGACAGTATCACCTTCACTTACAAGCCCCTGCAAAATAGTACGTTCCTCGCGCATACCGGCAGCCGCCAAAGCCTCACGCAAGGCCGGCAAGCCATTGCCTTGCGTAGAACTTACGGCTATGGGTTTCAATTGCGTATCGACTTCAATAGTATGCACAAGTGTATCTATGCCTTCAAGACGATCGCTCTGCGACAATACAGCAATAATGGGTATTTCTCGAGCACGAAATTCGGCAATCCATCGCCGCTCATCATCGCCCCACTGTTCGGTAAAGAGCAGTATGGCTATATCGGTCTTATCTACCACTCTGGTTGTCTGCGCAATACGCTGCTCTCCAAGCAAACTTGTATCGTCATATCCCGGTGTGTCTATGAGAACACAAGCACCCAGTCCGGGCAACTCTATGGGCTTGCTCACCGGATCGGTTGTAGTACCGCTCACATTGCTTACCACAGCTATATTCTGACCGGTAAGCGCATTGATAAGCGATGACTTACCGCTATTACAACGCCCGAAAAAAGCTATATGCAGGCGTTCCGATTGAGGTGTCTGTTGCATAACCATAGAACGTTAGAATCGGAAGTCGCGCTTGCCTTCGGCAATCTTCTTTAGATTTTCGATTGTTATATTGCGTACCTTGTCGGAGGGAATCAACGGTATTTGGCGATTGATCATCTGTTCGGCCAACTCACGCGTGCGAGGCGATGCATAATCTTCGAGATACTCACGAAGGGTAAAGAGTGCATTGGGAGCACAACAGTTACCTATCAATCCACGCTTGGCCAACGACATAAAACGGTCGCCGGTGCGTCCTTCACGATAGCACGCAGTACAGAAGCTGGGAATATAGCCCAATTCGAGCAACCATCCTACAATATCGTCGAGCGTACGATTATCCGATATATCAAATTGAGCCGACTCTTCGGCATCTTCGATACCTTCGGCATAACCACCTACCGATGTGCGCGAACCGCCACTCAACTGCGACACACCTACATCCAATACCAACTCACGCGAACGTTGCGACTCGCGAGTAGATACAATCATACCGGTATATGGCACAGCAATACGCAACACTGCCACTATGCGGCGGAATACCTCATCGGTAACAGCATCGGGAAAATCGGCCGGATCGATATCATCGGCCGGACGTATGCGGGGTACACTGATGGTATGGGGACCTACACCATAGCAAGCCTCCAAATGCTCGGCATGCATAAGCAGGCCTACAAAGTCGTAACGATAGTTGCACAAGCCAAAGAGTGCGCCAATACCTACATCATCGATACCGCCTTGCATAGCACGATCCATCGCTTCGGTATGATAAGCCCAATCGCTCTTCGGTCCGGTGGGATGCAGTGCTTC
>JAFZDG010000024.1 GCA_017561285.1 Bacteroidaceae bacterium | reverse complement strand
AGCAGTGGTGGCGGGCATCGTAGTATTCCTTTTTTATCTTCTCCACGTGGGTTTTTATCTCGGCCTCGGTTGTCACCGGTATGGCAAAAGCCAAAAACTTACTGCCTTTTTCCTTGTATATACCTTCTGATGTGGCTTTTATTGTCTTATATGTATCGTCGACCATAGTTGTAGTTTTAATTATGATAGAAGCAAACAAAATCGTCGTCGACCTGTTTGACCGTGTTTGGAGCCTTATTAATCAGTGGAGCATGCAGGCCTTTTCCAAACATCTTATTGCCGATAAGCACACGGGCTTCGTCCCAAAGATTTTGGCTTATAAAGGTATTGAGCATCCTTAAGCCCCCTTCTACTATCAGCGACTGCACTTTGCGCTGCCAAAGGTCGGCAAGCACCTCATTTAAAAGATTGTCGAAGTTGATTGGAACATATAGCAGATTGTTCGAACTCAAGAGGTTCAGATTTTCGGTATACACCACCGTAGGTGTAGAGCCGTCGAGTATAAAGGATTGTTTCGGCATACGGCCGGCCCTATCAATAGCTATACGCAGCGGATTTCGGCCATGCCATAGGCGTGCGGTAAGCCGGGGATTATCGTTTACCACGGTTTGCGTTCCTACCATTATGGCTGCCTCTTGGGTGCGCCATTTATGCACCTCACATTTCAGCTTCTCGTTGGTAATCCAATAGGATTTTTGCGTATTGTCTGTGCGGTCTATATCCATAAAACCATCCCTTGTCTGAGCCCATTTGAGTATTATATACGGCCGCTGTTTTTCCATGTAGGTAAAGAATCGTCTGTTTAAAAAGCGCCCCTCCTCTTCAAGCACACCCATGGTTACGCTTATGCCTGCATTGCGTATCTTCTCTATGCCACGCCCGGCCACAAGGGGGTTGGGGTCGGCATTACAAACCACCACTCTCTCAAACGGATATTGGGCAATAAGGTCGGCACAAGGGGGCGTTTTGCCATGATGCGAACAAGGCTCAAGGTTTACATACAGCGTGCTTTGCTCGAGGGCAGAATGGTCCGCAACACGCAGTATGGCATTGCGTTCGGCATGGTTTTGACCACAACATTGGTGAAACCCCTCCGAAATAATCCTGCCGTCTTTCACCACCACACAACCTACCATAGGATTGGGCGCGGCATAGTGTATCCCATTTTCTGCCAAGGCAAAACATCGCCTCATGTATAATTCATCTGTCGTCATAATATTTGCAAAAGTACAACTTTATTTGGAAACGGAAGGGGAAAGGAAAAATAAATTTGCAAAATATTTTGCCATATCAAGAAAAAGCACTATCTTTGCAACCGAAAATGAGAGATATAATAAGAAATATAACCCCTTATCGTACGTTTCTAAATATCAAGAATAGAGACGAATTCGTTACTATATAGCCGAGTTGGTACGGTCCGAACTCGCTCTTCATTTTGATGCATTTTTTTATGCAGATTCTTTGGAATATTTTTATTATCTATTATCCAAACACATAGAGAAAGAAACGAAATAACAATAAATATATCAATAATAACATTAAAATAAAAAGATTATGGAATTACCATTTGCAGAATCTTACAAAATTAAAATGGTTGAGCCTTTGCGCAAATCTACTCGCGAAGAACGCGAACAATGGATTAAAGAAGCTCACTACAACTTATTTGGATTGAAATCCAGCCAAGTTTATATTGATTGTATCACCGACTCTGGTACAGGTGCTATGAGCGACCGCCAATGGGCTGCCATGATGACTGGTGATGAAAGCTACGCAGGTGCTTCTTCTTTCTTCCATTT
>JAFZDG010000297.1 GCA_017561285.1 Bacteroidaceae bacterium | reverse complement strand
GAATATGCACCCTTTATACTCTTCGAGAGAGTAAACAGCTCGGAGTCGGGTTATAAGACTCCCGAAGAGGTAAGAAAAGACTGGCATATATATGCAGTGAGCCGAGGTACCAAAGTCGTTGCTATGGGGTATGATGGCTACGATGGACTACTCAGGGTAAAGTTGCCCGATGAGAGCATTGGTTATATGCCCACCATATCATTTGCATTGGGTTGCACATTCAATCACGTGAAGGAGTACACCCAGTATCCTCCCGGTCAATACACACTGATAGGTGTAGGAACGATGCAATATTTGCAAGCAATAGACCAATACATACCCGTACAACCCGACAATTACTACATCCAACATGAGGATGGCAGCCGATACACCATACCCACCAACAGTCTCACACACATAGAAGGAGAGCTACGTTTTACCGGCTGGGATGGACCATCTATATTTGAAGGATTTTACAATCAACACCCCAACATTCACGAGATACCCGACAGAAATGACCGATGCGTGAATTTCAAACTCAAAGAGGGAGAACTACCTACCGGTTACATAGGTTGCTCGCGCTCTTATATAGAGTCGGTGTTGGGCGAGCCATACAGCTATGCCGGTGTAGGCATAAGCCAATACAAAGGGTACACGTTCTCGTGCCACAACAATGTTGCATGGGACACCCCGGTGAATAAGAAAAACGATGCCGCCGGCCTCATCATCTACTACGACGAGAACCAGCGTGCCGTATATATGGAGAAGAAACCTATTGCATGGTATTTCGATGACATTTTTACCAAGTTGCTTGTACCCACTCACCCTATCGACACAATCCAAGCCGACATTGCCCGGAAGATAGCTCAGTCGGAGGGTAGAAGAGTTTACTACTACAACAGCCAGGCACAACCCGTACAAGAGATTTACAGCGCACCTCATACACTCGACCGGTTGTATATAGGAGCGATGTACTTTGTAGAGAACACATTGGGCATCAAGAATATGTGGCTCATTGCGCTCGTTATGATAGCAGTGCAATACATCTTGATGATACCTGCATACTGCGCCAAACAAGCCAAAGACAAGATACCGGGGTGGATACTTCGCATCGTAATACTCCTACTTACTGTACCGTTTACAATATACAGCATTGCATATATTACACGACTACACTTTATCCTGGCCTGTTTAGCAGCCCTCTTCATACTCGGACCGGCATTAATGATTATAATAGATGTCTTTGCAAGCACGCAGATGTATAGATGTGCAAAGTGCAAAACTTGGCACAAAAAGTTCAATGTACTACACGCCGAAGAGCTGGACCGCTACTTTACCTCACCACAAATCGACTTTGACACCCAAAGGGAAGTATTCAGCAAGCGAAGCAGTGGCTATTCGGGTGGCATCTGGGTATCGACAAGCGACCGAGGATACAACTATAAAACAACGGTAAACTTCGTAAAAAGAATGCGCTACCGATACCAATGTCCCAATTGCCACCACGAGTGGGTGGAGAACGGTGAAAGTTCAAGACCACTTCCCGGACCGATATGCTTTACCGGCCATATATCGACCAAACAAGAGTGGAAAGAGACCGAGGTAACGAAGACTCGCTATATGCTTGATGGCACTGTCATACACGAAGAAGAAGACTCAAGAGATGTCACTCGCAGCAGTAGCGGTGGTAGTTCGTCAAGACGATTTGATATAGAACGCTACAACCAATACTTGCGCCGATATCAACGAGAAAAAGACATCAAGATTCTATATAAATACGAGTCGGAATTTTATGGAGAATACTTTGGTTGATAACAACATAAGAATAAAGACATTTATAAACACTTAAAAATAACGCAAATGAAAAAGTTTTTTAAAACCACCTTTGCATGCGTGTTGGGAACACTCATCGCAGGACTTATATTGGTGCTAATATTTACAGCCACACTTGTGGGCATTACAGCTTCATCAGTGACATCACAAGAGAAGCCTTATATCTCAAAGACCAATACCGTACTCAAAATAGACCTTAGCGGTACACTGCAAGAGCGATATGAAGAAGATGTAAATCTCGATCCTATGACTTTGCTCAACCAAGGAGGTGATAGTGAATCGATTGGTCTTGACCAAATACGCAAAGCGTTGGAAACAGCTGCCAACGACAACAACATCGTAGGTATCTACCTCAACGCTAAAGGTCTTTCGGCTATGCCCGCATCAATCGAGCAAGTACGCAATATGCTCGTAGATTTCAAAGAGAAGAGCGGCAAATGGATCTATGCATATGCCGACAACTACGCTCAAGGCGACTATGTACTTGCATCGGTAGCCGACACTGTTGTACTCAACCCCATTGGCAGTGTCGATATACATGGTTTGGGTGGTATGCAAATGTTCTACCCCCTTGCATTCAAGAAATTGGGTGTAGAGATGAAGATATTCCGTGTAGGTACATATAAGTCGGCCGTTGAGCCTTATATGTGCGAGGAGATGAGTCCTGCCAACCGCGAACAAACACTCGCCTACCTCAATACAATTTGGGATACATACACTACCGGTGTAACCGCTTCTCGTGGATTTACAGCTGAGCACTTCAACAACATTGCCAATTCAATTATCTCAGTTGCTCCCACCCAAGAGATGCTCGCTATGAACCTTGTTGACACACTTATGTATCGTCCTCAATTTGACGAGTGGCTTAAGACTAAAGTAGGTGTTGCAGAAGATGATAAGATAAACTTTGCAACCGTAAGCCAACTTGCTTCGACAGTAGTAGATGAAAGCCAATCAAAAAATACTATTGCTGTAGTTTATGCAGTAGGCGACATTATGGAGAGCGGTGGCGGCATCAATAGCGACGATCTCGTCCCCGAGTTGACCAAAATACGCAAAGACGAAAATATCAAGGCTGTTGTATTGCGCGTGAACTCACCCGGTGGTAGTGCATATGCATCGGAGCAAATCTGGGCCGAACTCGAAGCAATAAAAGCTGCCGGCAAGAAATTTATCGTATCTATGAGCGATATGGCAGCTTCGGGTGGTTACTACATTTCATGTGGTGCCGACCGCATCTTTGCCGAGAATACTACTCTCACAGGTTCTATTGGTGTATTTGGAACACTGCCCGTTGCCAAAGAGTTGGCTCAAGACAAATTGGGTTTGCGCTTTGATGGTGCATTTACACACAATGGTGGTAATCCTTTTAGCGGTGAGGCCCTATACTGTGGCATAAAAGAAAACGAAGCTATGGCTATACAACGCAGCATCGAGAATACTTACGACCTTTTTACCCGTCGTTGTGCCGAAGGTCGTGGTATGAGCCAAGACGACATCAAGAAGATAGCTGAAGGTCGTGTATGGATTGGTAAAACGGCTGCTGAAATAGGCCTTGTAGATGAAATAGGTAGCATTGATGATGCTATCGCTTACGCTGCTCAAGCATGCGAACTCGAAGACTACAAAGTTGCCAACTATCCCGCAGTGAAGAGCAAATTTGAGAAACTTATGGAGAACTTTGGCAATATGACACGTGCCAATATTGCCTCTTGGGTACTCGGAGAGGATCTTGAATACTTCAATGCTCTCAAAGAGATAGAAAATATCAAAGGCGTACAAGCTCGTATGGACAATATCACCATTAAGTAATGTCCAATCGTAAGGATATACCACACATCTACAAGCCTCTGCTACCATTGGCTTGGCTATATAGCACCGGTGTGTGGATGAGAAACAGACTCTTCGACCGAGGAATACTCCCGGTCGAGGAGTTTTCTATTCCTATTATATCGGTAGGAAACCTCACAGTAGGCGGTACGGGCAAAACCCCACTCACCGAATATCTGATAGAACTACTATCGCCACACAAACGAGTAGCGGTGCTGAGTAGAGGATATGGTCGCAAGAGTCGAGGTTTTGTCATAGCCTCATCCCATAGTACTGCAAGCGATATAGGTGATGAACCATTACAAATATATCGCAAGTACCCTACCATAACCGTAGCCGTTGACAGCAACCGCCGTAGAGGGATAAAACTGTTGCAACAACAAGCTACCCCTCCCGAGGTTATATTGCTTGACGATGCTCATCAACATCGTTATGTACGCCCCACACTGTCGATTGTTCTTTGCGACTACAATCGCCCCATTTATGCCGACTTACCACTACCGGCAGGCAGACTGCGCGAACCTATGAGCGGGCTGAAAAGGGCCGATATTGTAGTGTTGACCAAATGTACTCATATACTCACCCAAGAGGAAATAAGCCAAGAAGCCGACAGATTACACTTCGACAGCACCTCAACATTCGCAGCTCACATAGCCTACGGCACACCCCGACACATAGAGACGCACAAGTGCCAAGACATTGAGCACCTTGCCGATATGGGCCCAATCATTATCTTTACCGGCATAGCCAATCCCGCGCCTATGATAGAGTATGTGAGCCAATACACCTCGCAAATTACAGTGCAGTCGTACCCCGATCATCACAACTTCACCACACAAGAGATAGAGAAGCTCGCCCAAACAACCGAAGCCAAGAAGGCCATAATACTCACGACAGAGAAAGATGCTGCACGATTATCGGGCTACGATTTACCGTCACAAATAACAAACAACTGTTATGTACTGCCATTGAAGAGTGTCATACAACCCACTTCTATCAAAATAGGTTTTGACCAACGAATTTTGCAAGCAGTAGATTTAGGACTTCAATAGACCAAACCATATACAAATAACAACAGCGATGCACCCGAGTGAGATGCATCGCTGTTTTGTTATATGGGGCAGAACGATTAACGACGATAGTCGGCAAGTTGTTCTGCAGTATAGCTATCGATAAAGGCGGCGTGTTTGGCAACTTCGGCCTCACCCATATTGATATATACACGAGCCGAGGTAGCAAACTTCTCGTTACGAGTGGTATCGAGCAAGAGCAAGTGTCCCATAATGATGTTACCTGCCATCTCAACCAATCGGCGTGCCATAAAGTCTATCAACTCATTGTCTTTTGTTTCGGTAACCTTTGTAACAGCTGCCTCGTACTTCTCGCGCATTGCAACAAGACGCTCGCGCAAGGGCAACAAGTCGGCATTGATTTCGGCTGTTTCGTACTCCTTAATCTTATTGAGATACGAACCTGTGGTGACGTGGCGGATAGCGGCAACTACTTGCAATTGAGTAGTACCCTCATAGATAGATGTGATACGTGCATCGCGATAGATGCGCTCACAAGCATAATCCTTCATAAAGCCCGAACCACCATGTACTTGTACACAGTCGTAGGCATTTTGGTTACAATACTCGCTCGACATACCTTTGGCAAGGGGAGTAAAGGCATCGGCAAGTTTTTGGTAAGCCTTCATCTCGGCACGTTCTTCATCTTCCAAGAGACGCTCTTTGGCAATATCCTCCCAGTTCTTGTAGAGATCGACAAAACGAGTTGTTTCGTACAACAAAGAACGAGAAGCATCGAGCTTAGCTTTCATAACCGAAATCATCTCATATACAGCGGGGAACTCGATGATAGCTTTTCCAAATTGCTTACGATCCTTGGCATAAGCAAGCGCCTCGCGATAGGCAGCCTCCGACACACCTACCGATTGGGCTGCGATACCCAAACGCGCACCGTTCATCAAGGCCATAACGTACTTGATAAGTCCCATCTTACGGCTACCGCACAACTCGGCACGAGCATTCTTGAATACCAACTCGCAAGTAGGCGAGCCTTTAATACCCATCTTATTCTCGATGCGGCGAACGGTTACACCGCCATCGTTCTTGTCATAAATGAACATTGACAAGCCACGACCATCTTTTGTACCCTCTTCCGAGCGAGCCAATACAAGAGCTATATCGCCATCACCGTTGGTAATGAAACGTTTCACACCATTCAAATACCAACAGCCATCCTCTTCGCTATAAGTAGCCTTGAGCATAACGGCTTGCAAGTCGCTACCTGCATCGGGTTCGGTCAAGTCCATTGCCATTGTTTCGCCTGCGCAAACGCGGGGAAGATATTTGGCTTTTTGCTCCTCGTTGGCAAATTCATATATTGTTTCGGCACAATCTTGCAAGCCCCAGATATTAACAAAACCGGCATCGGCACGACTCACCATATCGGCAGCCATGATATAAGGAACAAGCGAGAAGTTCAAGCCGTTGTAACGGCGGGGAATAGAGATACCCATCAAACCGGCTTTGATAAGCGCATCGAGGTTCTTTTGAGTACCTTGAGCATATACCACGCGACCATCTACCACATGGGGGCCTTCGTGATCGACACTCTCGGCATTAGCAGCTACGATTTCGCCCGATATTTCACCGGCAATCTCCAATACCTTCTCGTAGCTATCCATAGCATCTTCAAAGTTAAAGGGAGCATAGTCGTATTTCTCAGCGTCGGCATAGTTGCGCTCTCTCATAGTCACCAACTTTTGCATAAGCGGGTGAGTCAAGTGATGTCTTAGGTCACTGTTATCTAAATAGAAATTTGACATATTTCTTAGTTTTATCGTAGTGCGTTATTATTTCGAATTTTTCTTGTAGTATTTGATGAGTTTGGGAACAACATCCTCAACATTACCGGTTATTACATAATCTGCAATTGTATTGATGGGAGCATTGGCATCATTGTTGATAGAGATGATGATTGAACTCTCTTGCATACCGGCAATATGCTGAATTTGTCCCGATATACCACAAGCGATATAGAGTTTGGGACGAACGGTAACACCTGTTTGACCTATTTGACGGTCGTGCTCGCAGTAACCGGCATCGACAGCCGCGCGGCTTGCACCTACCTCGCCACCCAAGACAGCAGCCAAGTCATAGAGCATATCGAAATTCTCTTTCGAACCCATACCATAGCCTCCGGCTACTACAATGGGAGCGCCCTTGATATTGGCTTTCGATTTCTCCATCTGACGGTCGATAATCTCAACTACAAAGTCGGCATCTTGCACATATTTGTTTACATCGAGTTTCACCACTTGACCTTGATGAGCTTCGTTGTAAATCTCTTTTTTCATTACGCCTTCGCGAACGGTAGCCATTTGCGGACGGCAGTCGGGATTGACAATCGTTGCAACAATGTTACCACCAAAAGCGGGGCGAATTTGATAGAGAAGGTTCTCGTAGGTTTTACCTGCTTTTTTATCTTCGTGGGGACCTATTTCGAGCGAAGTACAGTCGGCAGTGAGACCGCTATGGAGTGTCGAAGATACACGTGGGCCCAAATCACGACCAATGCTTGTAGCACCCATCAAGCATACTTGAGGAGTAATCTCGCGGAACAAACCACAAACTACCGCAGTGTGAGGCAATGATGTATAGGGATAAAGACGGGTATCATCGGCAGTATATACTATATCTACGCCATAAGGAAAGAGTTGTTTCTCAACACCTTCCAAGCCACTACCAATTACGAGAGCCTCGAGTTGGCAATTGAGTTTATTGGCGAGTGTGCGACCTTTGGTAAGGAGTTCGAGGCTGACATCGGCAATGATGCCATCTTCTATTTCGCAATATACAATAAGGTTATTCATATTCTATTGGTATTACTTATTTAATTATAAAGGCATCTATTGCTTATCCGATTGTGTGGTTGGCAATAAGTTCTTGTATCAAAGCATCAATCTCGGCATCAGTGCCCTCAAGACGCTTGCTCTCTTTGGCTTGGAAAACTACATTCTCAACAGTTTTCACCTTCGTGGGCGAACCGGCCATACCTACTTGCTCGAGATCGGCATCCACATCGTTTACACTCCACTCGGCAATATTGAGGTAGTCGCGCTTTTCATACAAGCAAGTGCATTCGCACTCGGCCTTCTCACTGGGCGACTTGGCATATTTGTACTTTTGAATGAGTCGGGCATTGCGAGGACGGCACTCATCGGCACTACCATTAACGGTTACAACCAAAGGAAGCGGACAAGTTACGGTCTCGACACCACGCTCAAGACGACGCTTGATAGTGGCTTTACCTTCTACTACCGACATAATCTCCTCGGCATAGGTAACTTGAGGAATACCCAACTTCTCGGCAATTTGAGGACCTACTTGGGCTGTATCGCCATCGATAGCCTGACGACCACCAATAATAATATCATATTGTGCAATCTTGCGCACAGCACACGACAAAGCATACGATGTAGCCAATGTATCGGCACCGGCAAAGGCGCGGTCGGTAAGAACTATACCACCATCGGCACCACGAAACATACCTTCACGAATTATTTCGGCAGCTCGGGGAGGTCCCATTGTCAACAAAGTAACAGTCGAGCCGGGATGTTGCTCTTTTAGGCGTAATGCTTGTTCCAAAGCGTTCAAATCCTCGGGGTTGAAGATGGCAGGCAGTGCTGCACGGTTGATTGTACCGTCTTCTTTCATAGCATCTTTTCCCACATTGCGGGTATCAGGCACTTGCTTGGCCAATACTACGATTTTCAAACTCATAATTTTATATATTTGAAATTAAATGTCTTGTTTTTGTATTGTTCACACTTTCGCACAATACGAACATTTGGCAAAGGTACAAAAACAATTGAATTTTGCAACTATTATTGGGCAACCGCATCGCATATAAAATACCAAATACTGCACATTCATTACACTTTTGTGCGCAGCTAAAGAGCAAAATCGGCATTTTGCAGCTATGGTAATGCTCAAAATGAAAAGAAGCTGCATCTTGAATAAGACACAGCTTCGTATATATATAATGTATATGCAGACTCTTAGTAAGAACGTGCAAACAATACGCGGCGAGCCGAAGGCTTACCGGTAACCATACATACACCGGGAGTCATATCGCCATCGAGAGGCAGACAGCGAATGGTAGCTTTGGTTTCTTCTTTGATGCGAGCCTCGGTCTCGGGAGTACCATCCCAGTGAGCAAGGATGAAACCACCCTCTTCGATGCGCTCTTTGAACTCTTCGTAAGTATCAACCTCAACAGTGCGGCTTTGGCGGTAATCGAGAGCTTTCTTGAGCATATTGTTTTGAATATCATCGAGCAAGTTGCGCACAACCTCTTCAATACCATCGAGAGCCACAGTCTCTTTTTCAAGTGTATCGCGGCGCATTACCTCGATAGTACCATTTTCCAAGTCACGACCACCCAATACCAAGCGAACAGGAACACCCTTCAACTCATATTCGGCAAACTTGAAGCCGGGACGACGCTTGTCATCGTTGTCATATTTAACCGAGATGCCCATAGCCTTGAGGTTAGCAACAATGCTTGCAACACGCTCATCAATAGCAGCAAGTTGCTCGGGGCCCTTGTAGATGGGTACGATAACCACTTGGATAGGAGCCAAACGAGGAGGCAACACAAGACCATTGTCGTCGCTGTGTGTCATAATGAGCGCACCCATCAAGCGTGTAGATACACCCCATGATGTAGCCCATACATACTCGAGCTCATTGTTCTTGTTTACAAATTGTACATCGAATGCCTTGGCAAAGTTTTGTCCCAAGAAGTGCGATGTACCGGCTTGAAGAGCCTTACCATCTTGCATCATAGCCTCGATTGTGTAGGTATCGAGCGCACCGGCAAAACGTTCGCTGGCACTCTTCACACCTTTCACTACGGGCATTGCCATATATTGCTCGGCAAATGTACCATAAACATCGAGCATACGGCGTGTCTCTTCCTCAGCCTCCTCACGAGTAGCGTGAGCTGTGTGTCCCTCTTGCCACAAGAACTCGGCAGTGCGGAGGAACAAACGTGTGCGCATCTCCCAACGCATTACGTTGGCCCATTGGTTTACCAACAAAGGAAGGTCGCGGTATGATTGAATCCAGTTTTTGTATGTATTCCAGATGATAGTCTCAGAAGTGGGACGAATGATAAGCTCCTCTTCCAACTTGGCAGCAGGATCGACAATTACACCCGAGCCATTGGGATCGTTTTTGAGACGGTGGTGTGTTACAACGGCACACTCCTTGGCAAAGCCCTCAACGTGTTCCGCCTCGCGCGAAAGGAAAGATTTGGGGATAAGCAACGGGAAGTAAGCATTGACGTGACCTGTTTCCTTGAACATATCGTCAAGTGTACGTTGTATCTTTTCCCAAATGGCATAACCATAGGGCTTAATCACCATACAGCCACGCACGGCCGATTGTTCGGCGAGATCGGCTTTCATAACCAAGTCGTTGTACCATTGCGAATAGTTGTCGGCACGCTTGGTCATCTCTTTCAATTCTTTAGCCATAGCTATTGTATATTTTTTTAGTGTGTTAATATCTTTATTTTTTGAGCCTACAAAGGTAATACTTTTATATGAACAAAGGAAGTGATGTCGTGAAAAAACATCTCTTCCTTTATTCTTTTGAAACAGAGGTTAAAGAATGGCTTTCATTCTTTATCCCAATAAAGATTGAGAGAATATTTCAAATCGTATGTCAATTCATTCTCAAGACTCATCGAGCCACCGGGGCGCAGAGGTGCGCATACAGTGAATACGATTTGTGATGCCGATACTTCGAGCAATCGTATATATTCAAAGCCATCGAAGGGACACTTCATACCTACGCCACCTATTTCTATTGTTCCGGTTCTTATATCGTATTCTCCTTCTAAGACACGCCTCCACTCGTAGCGCAAGGTTATAGGAGTAGCACTTACCGACAGGCCATTGTTCCACTCACACTCTTGTGTAGTATTCCTATCATGGTCGGTAAAGACAACACGACCATGACAACGGCCACGCTCAAATGCACCTTCGTAGGTAAAGCGCCAAGTATCGCACATCTTGCCATCAATAAAGGCTTGCGAACTCACATCCTTGAATATACCTTGTCCATGAGGCATATCATCCACCACATCACCATCATACATCATTTCGCACCGATAACCATACTCGATGTGATTGCCCCACACGCGAGCTGTTATCTGTTCTTCGGGATTGATGGGATTGGGAATAGACTTCTCAACGGCACATGCGGGATTCCATTTTTCGCGCTCGACACGCTGCAGCTCATATCCTTCATAATATTCGTCGCGCATCTTGCCATTGGCGAAGTATCTTGTACCTACTCCACCATAGGGTTGAAGGTTGCGTATAGCGTAGTTGATGCTCTCATATACATCGCCATTTTCATAGGCAAGTTTACCCTTCAAGTAGTTTTCGTAAACATAGTTATCATATCGGTTGGGTACGATGCGACCACCTACCATTGTTATCGACACGCCATTGGCAAGCTCAACAAGGAGTTCCCGGCGGTCTTCGTCAATGGCGTTGAGCGTGTAGTTATTTACATCATAACGGCCTTGTTCCTCGCCATTGTACCACTCAACAACCTCCACCTTCGGTGCGAGCAACACCTCTATACCATGACGCTCGTTCAACCAGAACGAAGTGATAGATGCCGGTGAGCCGTCAACATTACGTACCTCATACACACCCTTCAAACCAAACTTTGTCAAGTCAGCGGAGGTATTAATCCACGCATTTTCGATATACTTACCATCGGCAAATGTATATTTACCATCGGCTACATAACAAGGGCCCTGTATTTGGGCAAAACTAAGATGAAAACAGCCCTCAAACGTATCGCCATTGGGGAACTCTACGCGACCTTCGCCGATAGGACCTTCAAGTTTCTCGAGAATGACACTCTTCTCTTGCCACTGTCCTGTGTATTTTACAGCTTTATTCATGATAGTAGGTATTAAAGTTTTGTCCTACAAATATAGAAAACGCCTTTATATTTTACAACATAAAGGCGCTTTTTCTTTCTATTTATCGATTTATCACTTCACACACTTAGCAACAACGCTATGTTGTGCCGTACATGCTTTGACGACAACAATGCCCTGATTAGTGTCAAGTGTTACGGCGTAAGTGTCGCAATGGGGTTGAGCCGCATGCAACAACCGACCGCCAACGCTCCATACCTCGACACTTTGCAAGGCTTCGGTAGCAGCTATCTCAATGCTATGCGCTGCCGATTTCACAACGATATTGTTATCATTAGTTACTTTATCAACAGCCTGTGGCCATGTAGGCACAACCTGACACACATTGACAATCTCTCCGGTCTCTATCTCGGTAATAGCAGCTATAACTTTCACCATATCATATCGTTGCACCTCGGGCATATCGATGGTATAAGCCACCGTTATAGGGGTGTGACGGGGTGTTCCGGCTGTAAAGGCTGTAGCATCGCCCTCGAACGAGGGATAGACCATACGACCTACGTTGGCAAAGAAATACTCGCCGGCAGGTATGGGATCGGGCAAGTTTTCAAAACCACCCATCTCGGTCGGTCCGCCACTGAAGGCATTGGCTTGCTCATACCCTGTTACACTATCCTCTACGATGATATACAACAATCCGTATTCGCCCTCAGCTATAACTTTACCAAACTCTACAGTAGCTTCTACTTCAAGTTGATTATTGGCATTATAAACAGCGGTGGTTTGTATCTTACCTATCGAACCACGATTCATAGCAATATTCATAAGCGAATCGGCATCATAATAGGGATCACCCAATAAATCGTAACTTCTATCAAACACCGAATTAGGGAAGCTGCCTTGAAAATATGGATAGGCCCCGATATAATAGGGTAAATCCATCATAGGATCGCTACCATGAACGGCAACATCGACTAAACGACCGGGGTACTTCTCGTGCAACAACTCCAAACCATATGTTCCACGAGGACACCACATACACCATGTACCTGTACCCTCCTCTACCAATACCAACCGTTGAAAACAAGTAATACTGCTCTCAAACTCTACCACTTCGCTACCATCCATAGTGCTTACACGCAAAGAATAGTCGCGAGTTTCATCCAAAGGCACATCAATGGCCACATCGAAAGCAAAAGTTGCCACACTATCGGCAGCCACCATATCGTTACTGCGGTCAATGATACTGGTTTGACCGTTGTAGGTAAGTTCCACGACATATCCCTCTACGGGCATAAAACCCGATGAAGTAATTTCACCCGATACATACACTGCTCCGGGTGTAGCAATAGCCTCGGGGGTAGTGTTGGTAAATGTAAAGCTATGCTCATAGGCAAATACGTTGATATCGTCGATGGCCAAAATATTGCAATTGGTACTATTATTAACAAAAGCCACATATATGTCCTCACCTACCCAATCGGCCAACGAAATGGCATATTGATGCCACCGGTTACTCTCGGCGGCTACTTGGAGGATGGGAGCATCCACAAAGTCGGCGGGAGTATTACCTTGAGTACTGACATATACAGCATAGCCATCGGGGTGCGCAGCATCGAGGGCATAGGCACGCCACGACAGGATGTTGCGAATATCATCTACCTTGATAGCCGGTGTAACCAACCAGTCGTTAGACTGACCGGGTGTTTTATACCAAGAACCGCTATAAGCTGCAGTATTATTTTCCGACTCATCGGTATAAGCAGCCCATGCCACACCTTCGGTGATTCCATAGCTCTTCATACTGCGTGAAGGCTCATTTCCATCAAGGTCATAAGTTGCAAAGCCTGAGGGCATACCCTCCTCAAAATCACACGAGAAGACTACTGTTTGTGCTTGCGAGGCAACCGTCATACCCAGAAGGAGCGCTGCCAATATATTTATCTTTTTCATATCTATATACACTATTACTTGATGATTACTTTCTCAACATACCATACGCCATCGACATAGGCTTTCAATATATACAATCCGGGAGAACAAGAGGCTACCGACAACTTACGGGTGTGGGCTTGATGCGCTACCACAACACCTTCGGCAGTATAGAGCATTGCCTCTTGAGCCTCATCTGTAAAGCACAATTCATCGCCTTGCAATGTTGTTGCAAATCGGCCGGCCGATATACCTTCAATGCCGGTCTTATCTAATGTCACAGCATTGGTATAGGTACGTTCCGACTCTTTATTATTGGCATATACGGCAGTAACGGCATACGTATATTCGCCATCGGGCAGTGTGAGCCATGCATCATCGGTGCAAGCCAAGTTTCCGAGATTGTTCAACACCACTTCGCTCATAGCTGCCTCATTTTCACGATATATATTATAGGTTACGGCCGGAGCCTCATCGCCGGCAAGAGCTATGCCTTTATATTCCAAATAGAAATTCTCACGATAATCATCGCCAAGTGTCTCTACATACTCCATTTTAGCCTCTACAAGATAGTCCTCGATGTAGGCGTTAAATTGAGGCACGAAGGGATATTCGGGGGTGTTAATGGTTGTCACAATATCGAGAAATCCTTCATCGGTACTCAAACCTATAAAACAGCCATTGGGTGCATATACATCTTCACTGAATGTATATTCTGTAGGGTTGAATTGAACATTGGGAGCATCTCCATCAACATAGAGTTCTTTGCCGGTCACTTTGCCATTCTCGTCAAGCGCCAATACAACCACGTTGATAGTCTCATCGGATGCAAGCAAGAACCAGTTGATGCTCTTGAGGATGACCGGCTCATGGCATACTACACCGATAAGTGTGCCAAAAGTACCGTCAGAAGCACCAAAGGTATAAGATATCTGTCCACTATGTAGAGATACAGCCTCATCGATACCCGATTTTGACCACTCGACACGCATTTTATTCTCACCCTTGTCGTATGAAGCATAGGCTACTGCGGGCGATAAGATATTATCCTTGAGTACTGCATCGATGGTTATGTCGGCATCTACTTTCTTAATATCCTCACTTGCTGTAACATAAAAATCTTTCGATACAATGTGCTTATAGGCCGTCTCTGCTTCATATACATTACCGATGCTATAAGAACCATCGGCAGCTGTATTGACCAAGTAGTTGTTATATCCCTCAATCTTTACTTGTGCATTGGCAAGAGGCTCGCCATATTCATTATGTACTTTACCCGATACGGTATAAGCCTTGCGTGCTACAACATCCAGCTCCACATTTATATCTTTCAGAGCCACTACAGTAATAGTTTGGGGAATATTTTTATATCCCATTTTGGTGCTGTTGATTGTATAGATACCACCGGGTACGTTGGGAATCTCAAAGAAACCACGAGCATCGGTATAAGCGCCATACTCTGTACCTTCGAGACTTACATACACATCGGCAACAGGGCGAGAGCTATCATCCCACACATCGCCACGTATATTTCCATCGCCATTAACAGCCATCTCTACACTATATACCGACAGATAGTTGCTCATAACACCGTTGGATGTACAACGTATGCACACTTGATATACACCGGCAGGAACACTATCAATATCGACACGATACCTATCGTAAGTATTTACATCGAAGGTCTCACCTATCTTAACAGCAGTGGCAAGGTTGTAGTTTTGGATAAGATATACGCTGAATTGCTCTACCTTCTCGCCACCGGCGGGGGCCGCCTCAACCACAATTTTGTAGGGAGTATTGGTCTCGAATTGGGTAGGTGGCGAAATGAGCCAGTCGTTGGCTTGCTCCATCGTATAGGTTTGGTAATAGTATGCACCAAAGCCATAGTTGTCATCGTAATTCCAGAAGAACGACACCCCATCGCCATTGGCATCACCAACCGACCACAAATTGGCTTCCGAAGGATCTTGAGTATCGAAATTAGAGAATGTAGGCAGTGTGCGAGCAGGACCATTAACAATGTTACCGCTGGTTGTTACACCACCCGTACCGTCTATATTGTACGACTCTATGGCATAACGATAT
>JAFZDG010000296.1 GCA_017561285.1 Bacteroidaceae bacterium | reverse complement strand
CAAACCAAGCTTCAATGTCAAACTTAATCCGCCAATCAAAAGAAAAAGAAATCGTTGACCTCGAAGCAAGAATCCAAGAATTCCAAGGTAGGGTTGAAGTCTTTGAGTTGTTTGTATGTGATGCCTTGTTTTGTGGCCCATGTGGCAAGGTTGTCGATGGTAGATGTTACCTCTACTGTTTGCGTCTTGATGGGTTGATATAGCTGATTGGCTTTTATCCTGAATCCGTATTTGGCCGGATTCTCAAAGAGGAGTTTGGTGGCCAGGATGCGGAATACGTAGCGTGATGTTTCATCTACCAAGTGCATATCGAGCGAACTCATAACGCCTTGTCGCTCGCGCTCTCGAGCTACTTTTTGCATTCCGGCATTATACGACACAGCGGCATCCACCCAGCTGCCATACTTTTCGTAGGCATCGTGTAGGTATTTGCATGCAGCAACGGTGGCTTTCTCTACGTTATATCGCTCGTCTATGTCATTATTTACCTCCAAACCATATTCGCGAGCTGTTGCAGCCATAAACTGCCACATACCGGCTGCCTTGGCTGGCGATTTGGCCAACGGATTGAATGCGCTTTCGATGGCTACCAAATAGATAAAATCGGCAGGAATTTTCTCTCTCTTCAATATGGGGGCAATGATGGGCATATATCTGTTGGCTCGTTTGATGGTGAGCATCGTTGTTGCATGCATATAGCAGGCTGTGGTCAACTCTCGTTCCAATCTCTCATACATATCGTAACGTGTGAGGTCTATGTTTTCGCCGGCAAACGTTACCTTTTCGGGGACATCGGGTATGCGGTATTCTATGTCAAAATGCGTGTTGTTGTCGTTGGCTGTAGCGGTTGTTATGTAGCCGGACAATACGATGGCTACCCATACAGCCGCTTTTATTACTCTTTTCATATCTATACTTGTTTATTCGTTTTTGTTACTGCTGTTTTTCTTCGATCGCATAAGGTTGATATGTCCGCTACGTTTGTATTCAACACCATCGGCACCTCGAGCCTCAATGACATAATAATATACCCCCGGCGATGCCAATCGGCCACTATGCTTGCCATCCCAACCTTCGCGAGGATTTTCGCTGTGATACATCTCTACCCCTTGTTTGTTGAAAATCCAACAACGAAACTCAACGAGTGACTTGAATGCTACACGCCATTCGTCGTTCTTACCATCAACGGTACCCGGTGAGAATGCGTTGGGAATCTCCAGCATAGATGTTCCTATGGTTACTACCATTGGCTCGCATTCGTATATACAACTCTCGTTGTTGCTTGTTACGACCAGGCGTACGTAGGTTGTGCCCTCCTCTCGGAATGTATAGCGCAGCAAATCATCGGTATATCGGTGTGTGATTGTTGAGAAATTGCCTTCGCGTGAGAATTGCCATTCGGCATGGTTGACGGCATCGGTATAATAGGCCTGAAATTCGATTTCGGCAGGTGCCGAACCACCCAAGTTGGAGGGTTCTCTATCCAATTCGTTGAGTGCATCGCGATATGTTTGCGTGGCACGTGCCTGTGCTTCTATGGCTACGGTTTGATATTCGGAGGTTGTAACCTCTTGCGTCATATTCCATGCAGAGAGAAACTTGTCGCCCGAAACGGTAAAAATTGTATTGCATAACGGAGCTGCTACCGGATAACTCGGAGAGAATTGGTTGAGTACTATCTCCTGAGCGGTTTCGTCATATTGCAGTAACTCTTCGTTCCATACCAGTGTGTTGTATGAGATTACGATATCGCGTTTTACCTCATATGGCATTTTGTTGTTAAAGGCATAATAGTTCATCTTCTCGCCTACTCCCTCTATCTCCAATGTTACGATGTCGCATGCTGTACCATTCTCT
>JAFZDG010000295.1 GCA_017561285.1 Bacteroidaceae bacterium | reverse complement strand
GTTATGTACGTTACGGCAGCATTTATACCCCTCGTTGGCATTGCATCGATACTACCGGGGCAGTGGGCTATGATAGCCATACTTACACTTGTGGTAATAATGTGCGTGGGTATAAGCGTGTGTTTAGTCTGGGGCGATAAATGGACTCGAAAACATTGACACACGACTCGATATAAAAAAGCGACAACCGATATTGACCGATTGTCGCTTTTTTGTCGGGGTGAGAAGACTCGAACTTCCGACCTCCACGTCCCGAACGTGGCGCGCTAACCAACTGTGCTACACCCCGAGTGCCGTTAGCGAGTGCAAAGGTACACAAAGTTTGTAAATAACAAGATGTATTGTGCTATTTTTTTTGTGTTCCGAATAACGAATATTATGCTTGGTAGGGTATTGGGGTGGATTACCCATATCAATCTTCGGTATCTTTGTTGCTCGGAGGGTAGTTGCATACAGCTCTTATGCCCATACCATGACTGGAATCGCCCGATTTGAGTTTTATCTCTTTCGATTTGAAGAAACGCAACTCGATACAGTTGGTTGCAGTCCAATAGTAACCGTTATATGTTGCGTCAACAAATTTTCCTGACAATATGTGACCTGTATTGGGTAGAAATATGTGATTACCATTGGGGCCTTCAATGCGGTAGCCTCCCTTTTCGTTGATAACACCATAGCGGAATGTGCAGTACTCAAAGAGTTCCTCGTAGTCTTTTTTCGTAGGCATACGCCATTCTCCTTTCCATTGGTTATGGGCTACATCAAATTTTGTTCCGGATATACTATAATATTCAAATGGAGAAGTTGGTTCCTCATCATCGCTGTCCGGTTGCATAGCTTTGCTATTGGTGACATCGCAGTAGAACTCCTCATCATCTATAAGTTCTATAGCTGTGGTGTTACCCCAACGGTAGTGATATCCGGGATCGAGCGTATCTTTGGCGCCCATATTCATAGTAGCCCATTTTGTACCCGAAGGCAAGCCTAAATCGACATACTTGTGCCCCATATGAATGCAGAGTTGTGGGTTCGACAGACTGCTATCACCCCATCCGGGTTCATCGCCACACGATATGCAGGTATATATAACAAAGCATATCAAAAGGTAGTGAATGATACTTTTCATAATGCGATAATTGTAAGATAAATATTAGTGTATCGCAAAGGTAAAAAAAATAATTTGAAAAAAGAGAATAAAAATTTGGTTGTAATGTGTAAAAGCAGTAATTTTGTGCGCTAATTCTGTTACGGGCTTAAGAAGAGTTGCCACGAAGGCACCGCCCGGCAGAGATAACCTGAAAGATTAATAAATAAAATGTACGTAATCGTAGAAATTCAGGGACAACAATTCAAAGTCGAGACAGGCAAGAAATTGTTCGTTCATTACTTGGGTGCTGAGAATGGTGCAGTACTTGAGTTTGACAAAGTACTCTTGGTGGACAAAGACGGTGATGTAACCGTAGGTGCTCCCACTGTAGAGGGTGCAAAAGTAGTATGTGAAGTAGTTTCGCCCGATGGCAACTATGGCAAACCCGGTCTTGTAAAGGGTGAGCGTATCATTGTCTTCAAGAAGAAACGTCGCAAAGGTTATCGTCGTTTGAACGGTCACCGTCAATGCTTCACCGAAGTGTTAGTTAAAGAAATAGTTGCTTAACCTTAAAATTGTAGAAAAATGGCACATAAGAAAGGTGTAGGTAGTTCTAAGAACGGTCGTGAATCACATAGCAAATGACTCGGCGTTAAGGTTTACGGTGGTCAAATCGCCAAAGCCGGCAACATTTTGGTTCGTCAAAGAGGTACAGTTCACCATCCCGGTGAGAACGTAGGTTTGGGTAAAGACCACACTCTCTTCGCTCTCGTTGATGGTACAGTTATCTTCCGCAAGAGAAAAGATAACCGTTCATATGTATCGGTTGAACCTATGAACTAATCGGAAACGATACTTCGTTAAATATAACAACGGCAGGTCATTGACCTGCCGTTGTTGTTTTATGGCTCATAAGCTATACTTTATCGGGTAATGTGATACCTATTCGGCTATGCGTTGCATCATTATGGCCGGGATATAGCCTTGCGGTGTTTTGATCCAGTGGGGCAGGGTGGCTGTCTTTACAAAGCCGCAGTGGCTGAATGTGTGTAGAGACGGTAGGTTGTCGGTGGCGATGAGGGCATAGAGGGTGTGTATGCCTACAAACTCCTGTGCATATCGACAAAGGGCATTGAGCATTTTGCGGCCATAGCCTTGTGAGCGTAGGGATGGTGCTATGTATATGCCCACTCCGGCTCGATGGTTGCGAGCATCGTAGTCATAGAGGTCGGCAATACCTATGTGATCTTGGGTGTGCTTATGTGATGCTATGAGACGTAGTTGACGATCTTGGTAGATGTCGGCTCGGTACATATCTATATATTGTTGTATCATATAGCGCGACATAGGTGCAATGGTAGCCGATGCATTCCATGCGTTGGTATCGTTCTCGGCAATATACATAAAGTCGAGGTCGGCTGGTTCTACCGCGCGAAGAACAATGTCTTGTTCTTCTAAAAAGGGTATTTGGCTCATATCTTACGATGTTTGCAGTAAAAATATAATAGTGCCGATATGTGTCGTCGGCCTATACGGCTCAGTGGAT
>JAFZDG010000294.1 GCA_017561285.1 Bacteroidaceae bacterium | reverse complement strand
CTATGAGCCGCCAGACGTGCCACCATAGCTCCTATGGGGGTGTGGCAGTTTACAATATCATACTGTTCGTTATTGATGTGGTGTTCAAGCGACTTTATAGCACGGAAGTTATTGATGTTGAATGGTGATCGCTCAATCGAAATATCTATCTGCTTGTTGACATAGGGTATTGTCGTTCCGTCATTTTTAGATGCAACATCTACTACCCAACCGTTTCCCACCATATATTTGATATGCGGAATAAGAAACGTGCGTACAAAAAAGTATGATGATGTGACTATAAGTATTCTTTTCATTAATGGTGCGTTGTAAATGTAATAGACTATGATGTAACAATCGTGGTGACAATTTTATTTATTTCAATGTATATAATCATAATATCAGTGTAAGATTAGTGAAGGGTTTGCGCCAATGTATAGTGCTATGCCAATGAGTAAAAAATATGTTGCCGATAGCATATATATGACTTGTTTCCTTTTCTTATCGTAGGTGTGCATATGGGCCAATACATATCCGCCCATAATCGATAGCAAAGGTACAAAACAAAATGCATACCTCGATATTGCTCCTCCTGTAATAAATGCCGGTATGCAATATGCTATGGCTGTTACGAGTGCCCATATCGATAGCATCGTACCCTCGCCTTTGCGCCACCAATGTAGGATGTAGTATAGTAGTATTGGTAATGCTGCTATATACCATAAGTAACTCATACGGTGATATATATTTGATATGGGTTGACCATATTCGGGTAGAGCCGTTTCAAAGGGAAACGGTATCATAAATTGAATGGCAACGGTGAATGGTAGAATGAGTAGCTTTTTCCATACCGAGTAGCTGTTGTAATCGCCGAGTAGTTGTTGCAACGGTTTTTGGCTATCGCCGTAGAAAAACATCGAATGACCGTTGTCCTTGATATAATTTCCTACATAATCACCACTACCCCACGAGCTATGCGATACACCATATTCAATAGCCACTGCAATGAGTATGATAACCGCAATGCCGGGAATAATGTCTTGGCGAGTAAATTTATATATCCATATTCCTATCGCAAATATCAAGATAATGTATAGATATGTGGCGCGGAAGAGTGATAGAATGCAAAGTGAAAATATAAGCAATGCGTAGAAAATAAATGGTTTACGATGCTGCTTGATGGTCAATAATGCATATGTACATAACAAAATAGAAAAGATAATGAAAGGTTCCTTTGATAATACCGTTCCTGATGCCATAACACCCGGAACAAGAGCCGTAAGCATCATCGCATAGCCCGATATCTTATTGGTATATACAGTATTACCCGATATCATACAAGCGCATTTGCCCACTAACAGCAAGCTGCCAAGCATAAGTGCGATATTGAATATGATAGGATAAGCAATATCATTGATACCCAGTGATAACCACAACGACAAAAAACGGGGATAACCCATATAAGGTACTAATGGAGAGTGATTGCTAAGCTCATTGTTGTGAATGTCGTGAGATAAGAGGTAGAAGGATTGGGCATCGTGTAGAAGAAAAGGAGTATCGATACTACCCAACCGGATTGTAGATTGAAACAGATTGAGTGTGAAAAATATCGACATCATTACAAAAGCAATACTCAGAGCCAACTGACCTATAGGTTGGTAATATGCTGTTTTGCGATATATCACAACACAAAAGAAGTATGCCGAAAGAAGTAGTGGTGATATACACAAAGCTCTCATTATAGGAATATTGCATACGATTGTCGCCATTACAATAATCGAAGCTATTGCAATATCCCATCCACCTATTTTTTTGATTTCTTTCATACCTTGTGTTGTGTAGGTGCAAATTTAATGTTTTTTTTTGCTTTATAAACGTTTTATGTTGATTATTATCTATAAATAATGTAATGTGTTATAAATGATTCATATATAAAAAAAAAGTAGTATATTTGTCGCCGTTTAAATAGCAAGCTTGAAATTTTTAAAACTAAACTAATGATTAACAAGAAATTAGGGTTTTTTCTGTTTGCGGGAACGCTATCTATGATTGTATCTTGTACACAAGATACCTCCGGTCCTACTCTGGGCAAAGGTAGCTTTAGACCTTCGGTTACAACCAATAGCGAAGTTGTACCTGTATTACGAAGTGTCGCAGAAAATTCTGACGTAATTCCCGATGTAGATCAATTCCATTTGAAACTGCGTAGTGAAGATGGCTCTTACAGTCGCGAATGGAGTAGTATTAACAATGTTGCGCCCGATGAGTTGTATAATGTGGGTAATTATGTACTCAGTGCAACATATGGTTCTATCGATACCGAAGGCTTTGATACCCCCTATTATGTGGGTGAAACAGCTTTTGCTATTCGTGACAAGGAAACAACACCGGTAGAAGTTGTGTGTACTCTGGGACAAGTAAAATTGTCTTTGCAATACACCGAGTCTTTTACATCGTACTTTGCTGCCTACAAAGCTACCGTACGATCTTCTACAGGTAAAGAATTGCTTTTTGACAACACCGAAACCCGCGATGCATATCTCCATCCAGGTGATATAACCTTGAAATTGGCGCTTACAAAGCCCAACGGCATCTCGGCTACATACGAGCCCGCCAAAATAAAGGATGCAAAAGCTCGCGAACACTATATCGTAACATTTGATGTGTCGGAAAATGCCGGAGAGGCTGTACTTACAGTCGTCTTTGACAATGCAACCGAAGTTGAACCCATTACCATCAATGTGTCGGACGAGGCAATGGTAGCCCCCGCACCTTATATTTTGCTCGATGGTGTTGAGAATGGTGGAACGATAAAAATTCAAGAGTATAGCGAACCCCAAGATTCGAAACTCAGTGCCTCTATTATCGCACGAGGGGGTGTGGCCGGATGTACATTGACCACACAATCGGCCTACTTGCAGTCGCTGGGTGTTCCTGCTGTAGCCGAATTGACCGAGCTTACCCCCGATGCCGATACTTTGTTCGAGGCGTTGGGACTTGAGATGAAAGGTCTTGAGGCCAATCGTGATGTGATGGGTATTATCAATTTTGCTCCCTTTGCATCTTCGTTGCAAATAGCTGCCGATGGTGACAGCATACACACATTTACCCTTACAGCCAAAGACAATAATGGTAAAGTATCGGAATCGGTATCATTTACAATCGAAAACTTGCCCTTGACATTGGCTATGGGCGAAATTGCCGATGTGATGTTGGGTAGTACTACTGTTGATATTCCTATAACTTTCAACGGTAGCGATTTGTCGAGATTGAAAGTATTGCAACACAACGGCGAGGAGAAGGTGAGTGTTCCCTATATCATTCAGTCGAAAGATGGAGATAACTATGTATTGAGAGCTGAGGTTGAAATGGAAAATAAGCCTCAAACATTGTCGCTCTCCTATTTGGATTATAAAGTAACCGAACCTCAAGAGGTTGACGTTATTTTGCCCGAATATAGCATTGCATACAATCCATACGACATATGGGCTACTTATGCTGTAATGACTGTAACAGCTACCGATGAAGCTTATCAAGATGTTGTAGAGAAATATCTCGCCTTCTATGTCAATGTAGCCGGTGAGTGGACTGAGAAAGCGGTGGTAGCCGATGGAAACAGAATGCGTATCAGTGGCTTGTCGACCGGTAGCAGCTATGGCATGAAAACTTCACTCAGAGCCGATGCAGCCGATTTGGCGGATAGTAAAATAATCAATATCACAACAGAATCGGCTTTGGGATTGCCCAATTCCGACTTCGAGGCTTGGACTCAATGGTATTCGGCCACAATCAATAAAGGTGGACAGTATCGTAAATCTTTGGGTTCTCTTACACAAGAGACTGCCAATCTACAGTCGTTAAATCCCAATGGTTGGGCCACAGTCAATAGTAAGACCGTACCCACCTCTCCTACTAATAAAAACACATGGTATATGACACCCTCTACATTGCCCGTTGACGGTGCAAGTGGATCGGCTGCGTTGTTGCGCAATGTGGCATGGGACAATAACGGTTCTACACCTCCTGCCGGAAGCAAATGGGGTATTGGTTCTCAATCATTGAGCGACCTCAATGCTCCCACTATCGGCAAGAGAAGTGCCGGTAAGATGTTCTTGGGTTCATATAGCTATGATCATTCTACAGGTGTCGAGTTGTATAACGAAGGTATTGGTTTTAGCTCACGTCCATCCAAATTGGTCGGACAATATAAGTATGTAGCCAGTGGTAACGATGCCGGCTTGGCTATTGTTACTGTTGAGCATCGCGCTGCCGATGGCCAGACAATAACACTGGCAACCAACCGAGTTGAGTTGCCTGCTATGGCAGGATATACTTATTTTGAGGTTCCTTTGTCATATACCAATACTCAATATAAAGCTACTCACATCAAGGTGATGTTTGCGTCAAGCCGCAAAGCCTCACAAAGTCAACAAGAGGAATCAAACAGTATCACTACTGTCAACAATGCAGCCGAAGCAGTGTCGTTGGGTAGCGAATTGTATATAGATAACATTACACTCAAATACTAATAACTACTAGCTTTTATGAAAAAGATTTTATATTCATTCTTCATTATATTCTTGTCGGTTGCTATGATTTCGTGTCACAACGAAAAACTCGATACCGGAGAACCTGCAACTACAGGAACTATAGATTTATCTACATTGATAGTTAATTGTGACTATTCGACCGAAGTATTGCGTAGTGTAGATGTAAGTGATTTTATTATATCTATATACGACAATAAAACACAAACACCATTGGCGCAATGGAAATATAGCGATATGCCCGAGGTATATACCGCCGAAGCCGGTTCTTACATTATCAAAGCCGAGTCGGGTGAATTGAAAAATGCCGATTGGGATGCACCCTACTACGCTGCTCAAAAAGATTTTGTCGTTGAAGTAAACAAAATTACAGCAATCGGCGATGTTGTGTGTAAATTGTCAAACGTAAAAGTTACCATTGAGTACAGCCAAGAGTTGTTGGCAATGATGGGCGATGACTGCAAGGTAAACGTATCGTTGGGTAAAGGTATGCTCGACTTTGTAAAGAGTGAGCCTCGTGCCGGATATTTTGCTGCTGATGACGAGAATAACCGATTGTATGCATACTTTACAGGTACTGTAGACGGTTTTGTGGATACAACTTATCGTGAAATAGATAATGTGAAACCCGGTGAGTGGCGAATTTTGCGCTATTCGTTGAAACAGAATGATACTCCCTATGTAGAGAATGGTTCATTTAGTGCCGGCTTGGTAGTAGATGTTACTTGTTCGGTTGTAGAGCACAACGTGATGGTGGATGTGAGCGAAGATATTATGGAAGATCCCGAAGGCGGTAATGATGATCCGGGTGATGATCCTAAACCCTCTGAAGGCCCCGTAATTACTTCTCAAGCATTTGATATTAAAGAGCCTCAAATTATTACAGACGGTCTTGTGATTATTGTTGATGTAAACAGCGAAATACCTTTGGCCGGTTTTGTTGTAGATATCGTATCAGAGACTCTTACAGCAGAGGAATTGGAGGCTGTGAATTTGTCGTCACATCTCGACTTGGCTTATCCCGGCGATTTGCGCCCTCAACTCGAAGGCTTGGGCTTCCCTGTTGGCGAGAATGTTTTGGGTAAAAATTATATCTCATTTGATATTACTCAATTTGCCGGTCTCTTGGCTGCACTGGGTAATGGTACTCACCAATTTGTGATGACTGCAACCGATGAGGCAAACAACCAAACAGTTGAAACATTAACTCTTATAGCACAGTAAAAATGAAAGGATATAAATATATTTCATACTTGCTCATCTTGTTTTCGCTCACAGCATTTGTGGCGTGTAAAGATGATGCAAAAAATGCCGGCGATGGTTACCTGGCCATGCGAATGGGTGTCGCAATGCCTATGGGGGATGCCGGTGAGGGTAATGTACCCGATGTTCTCTCCGATAGCTGTCGTGTGAGAATATACAACAACAAAGGTCTTGTAAGATATTATAAGGGCCTTAACGAAGTTCCTGCCACACTGCCTTTGGCTGTAGGTGAATATACTATTAAAGCCGTAACCGGAGACTCTGTTCCTGCTACTTTCCAGGTGGGTTTCTACAAAGGTGAGTGCAACGTAACGATTGAAGGAGGCAAAACGACATCGGCTAATCTTACTTGCAAGGTTGTCAATACACTTGTAAAAGTGGGTATTACCGACAAGTTGAATGAGATACTCTCTGACTATCAGGTGGAGGTGTCATCATCTAAGGCCTCTCTCCTATTCACTGCTGCCAATGCCGATTCTGTTGGTTATTTTATCTTGCCCAACGGAGAGGATGCACTCAACTGGACTATAACCGGAATAAAAACCGATGGCGATACATACAGTCAATCGGGTGTGTTGCGCAATGTAAAAGGCTCTATGCGATATGACCTTACGTTTGACTTCAATGAGAGCGAGTATAATATGGGTGGAGCATACTTTAACCTCTTGGTCGATGAGCAAGCTGTAGAGAAGGTAGATAATATTGTCATCTACAAGCGTCCCGATATTGAGTGTAAAGATCATGATATTACCAAACCTATCGTTTTTGAGGAGAATGCAGGTAATGCTGTTGCCCTCGATCTTAGAGCTACTTCGGCTATGACTCAAGTAGTCGTATCGGGCGAAAACCTCGAAGCATTGGGATTGCCGGCCAATATAGTAGATTTTGTTGCTGCCGATGAGGAGACACTCGGTGCATGGAATGCTGCCGGTGTGACATTCAGCTATGAGTATGACGAAACCAATGACATCTCGATGGGTATGTTGGTTTTCTCTGAGAGTTTCGTCCGTACCCTTCCCGAAGGTGCCAACTTGATAGATATTCGTGTGGCCGATATGCACGCCAAGCAATGGCAAGAGACTCTCAATATTACTATTACCAATGCTGTAGTTCTTACCGATCCTACCATACGTCACGAAACATGGGCTAAGCGAGCTACTTTGTATGGTACCGTTTTGCGTGAAACAGAAGAGGCTATCACCTTCCAATATCGTGCGGTGGGTAGTGCAGAGTGGAACAGCGTAGAAGCTGTACGCAACGAAAATGCTTTGTCGGCCGAGTTGACCGACCTACAACCCGGTACAACTTACGAGTATCGCGCCGTTGCCGGTACAATGCCTTCATCGGTAATCTTGGAGTTTACTACCGAAGAAGCCTTTGCATTGCCTAATGCCGGATTTGAAAACTGGCATAAGAATGGTTCTGTATGGATGGTATGCGGTCAAGGCGAAGAAGTTTGGTGGGATACCGGTAACCATGGTTCGGCAACACTGAATGTCAATATTACCAACCAAGATACCAGTATAAAACATAGTGGTAATTCATCTATCAGAATGCAATCGCAATATGTAAGTTTCTTGGGTATAGGTAAATTTGCTGCCGGTAATGTCTTTGCCGGAGTCTATGCCGGAACCGAAGGTACGAACGGTATATTGGATATGGGCCGTCCTTGCTCTTCGCGTCCTGCCAAGTTGAAGGGTTATATTAAGTACCAAAACGGAACGGTTGATTATTCAAGTACCGATTTAATGCCTAAAGGCTCAACCGATATAGGTGATATATATGTAGCATTGGGCGATTGGAGTGCTCCGGTACACATCACAACCAAAGATCAAAACTTCTTCAGTCGTGATGATGAAAAAATCATTGGTTTTGGCGAGATGGTGTTGCCTGAGAGTACCGAAGGCGATGGTTTTATACCCTTTACCATCGACATTGAGTACCGCTCGCTTACTCGCATTCCCACCTATATTGTTCTTGTTGCTTCGGCAAGTTATTATGGAGATTATTTTACCGGTAGTTCGAGCAGTGTAATGTGGCTCGATGATTTGGAATTGGTTTATGAATAAGAATTTTATAAAACTGGCTATTTCGGTGCTGCTCTCAATATTTGTATTGGGAGCAGTTCCGATGCAAGCACAATCGATGTCGAATAATACAGATTCGACTGTTGTGCATACAAAAAAATCACGTGGTCTCAAACAACACACCTTTGTGCCCAAAGGTCAGTGGGTTGTAGGAGGAACTATCTCATACTCACAACAAAGCGAAAAAAACTATCAGTTTCTTGTTGTGGAAGGCATCAATGGCGAAGGATATAGCTTCAATGCCAGCCCTATGTTTAGCTATATGGTAGCCGATAATATGGGTATAGGAGGACGTTTCTCGTATGGTCGTTCGCTTATGAAAATAAATTCGGCCGATATCAACCTTAGCGAAGATATGAATTTTGCCATAGGCGATATATACAGCCTTAGCCACACATATACCGGTATGGCCGTATTGCGCAATTATATCAGTATAGGCAATAACATGCGATTTGGATTGTTCAATGAGACACAATTGCAGATAGGCGGTGGACAAAGTAAGTTGGTGAGTGGCAGTGGTGACAGCCTTACAGGTGCTTATGAGAGTACTTTCTCGGTAGGTGTTAACTTGGCTCCAGGTATTACGGCTTTCATCAACAACTTTATGGCCGTAGAGTTGAATGTGGGTTTGTTGGGCTTCAGATATACCACAACCGAACAAATCACCGACCAAGTATATCATGGTAGCACCAATACAACTACCGCAAGTTTTCAAATCAATTTATTCTCAATAGGCTTAGGATTGGCTTTCTATATTTGATAATGTTATGAAAAGAATTGCATATATAGTTGCCACTGTGGCAGCACTTATTATAGCAGGTACATCAACAGCCTATGCCGAAGCCAAAACTCATTCGGTTGTTGATAGTACAGCAACTACCCATGTACGCAAATTTGATCGCGGACTCACCAATTATAGCTTCATTCCCAAGAATGAGTGGATATGCGGTATTACAGCCTCATATACCGGCTATAATAGTGACGAGAACGACTTACTCTTGCTTGTTAAAGACTTCAATTTTACCGGTTCGCTCTTTGGCGTGCATCCCTACGTAGGATATTTTGTAGCCGACAACCACTGTGTGGGTGTTAAACTGGGATATTCGGCCACAAAGGCCAACCTGGGTAATTTCTCTCTCGACTTGATCGATGGTATGAGTCTGTCGCTCTCAGACCTTGAGTACAATGCTCAATATTACTCGGCCGGTATTTTCCATCGAGCCTATTTGGGTTTGACTCCCGGCGGTCAATTGGGTGTATTCAACGAAACAAGTCTTACGTTTCAAAGTGGTGTAAGTCACTTTTTGCGTGGCACACAAGAGAGTGGCTTGCAAGATACCAAAACCGTATCGAACGAGATTGCATTGGGACTTGCTCCCGGTATATCGGTATTTATAATGGATAATGTGAGTGCCAGTGTATCGGTGGGTATATTAGGACTGAATTATAAACAGAATAAGCAGTATGTTGATGGTGTGGAGACCGGTAGTTACATAGCAAGCGGTGCCAATTTCCAAATCAATGTACTCAATATCAATATCGGTATTACGGTTCACATTTGATAATAGACATTACAAGTTATGAGTAAGTATATAAATAAAGTACAATGCCTTATTGCAGCTTTGGCTGTGTGTGCATTGTCGGGTTGTATCGAGAATGATATACCCTATCCTCGTATCCCGGCGCAAATCTTATCGATTGAGGCCGATGGTATGGTGCAAGATCCCATTATTGATAATGCGTTGCAAACTGTAGAGCTTGTAATGGCCGATACGGTCAACATCAAGCGTGTAAATATCACCAGCGTCACCCTTACCGAGGATGCGGTTGCAACACCTTCAATCGTGGGTATTCACGACTTGAGTAATCCTGCCCAATTTACACTCTCTATCTATCAAGATTATAAGTGGACAATCTCGGCCAAGCAACAAATAGAACGTTCAATACTTGTTGAAGGACAAGTGGGACGTGCATCGTTTGAAACCGATAATCATCGTGTGCGTGTGTATGTGAATGAAAGTATAGACCTTTCTAATGTCAATATCTTGCATCTTGGACTTGGTCCCAAAGGTATTACTACCTATTCGCCTGCTATATCCGATTTGCGTGACTTCTCGCATGGCCCACGTCAGGTCAAGGTAATGTATCATGACGTAGAGGAGTTGTGGACTATTTATATTGTGCATACCAAGAGCAACGTGACGCTTACAAGTGTTGATGCTTGGAGTCGTGTAGCTTGGCTCTATGGTAGCGGTTTGGAACAGAACGACAATCGTTTTGAGATTCGCGAAGCTACATCGAGCGAGTGGACTGCCGTCCCCGAAGAGTATATGGTTGAGCGTGGAAGCTCGTTCTCGGCTCGTATGATTCACCTTAAACCCAATACCGAGTATGTGGCTCGCGCCATTATACCCGACGAAGCAAGTAATGAGATAACATTCACTACTGAAGGTGAAGTAGAGTTGCCTAATGGTGGCTTTGACAATTGGTGGCAGAGTGGCAGTGTGTGGAATCCTTGGAGCGAAGATGGTACTCCCTGGTGGGATACCGGTAACAAGGGTGCTGCTACATTGGGCGAATCGAATACCGTTCCTACCGACGATGCGGTGCAAGGCAAGGCTGCAAAGTTGCAGACACGCTTTGTGGGTATTGCCGGATTGGGTAAATTGGCTGCGGGAAATATCTTTGTAGGTCAATTTGGCAAAGTAGATGGTACAAACGGTATCATACACTTGGGACAACCCTTCAATCTGCGCCCCACCCGACTCAAAGGATACTACAAGTATTCAAATGGTCCCATAGACTATGCCGATAAGGAGATGAACGATATGATAGGACAGCCCGACTGTATGTCGATATACATTGCACTTGGCGACTGGGATGAACCTGTAGAGATTCGCACCAATCCCAAGAATCGCAAGGTGTTTGACGTAAACGATCCGCATATCATTGCTTACAAGAGCTTCGAGACTACCACTCCAACGAGCGAATACACCCCATTTGATATAGAACTTGAGTATCGCTCAACATCGCGTGTACCCACTTATCTTATTATCATTGCATCGGGTAGTAAGTTGGGCGACTACTTTACCGGTAGTACACAAAGTACACTTTGTGTTGATGAATTCTCGCTTGAATGGGATTATTGATAACTCTCCTACCCTATACACAAATGGCTATGCTCCGCAAGTGGTGCATAGCCATTTTTATATAGCTCTGATAAATCTAAAGGCTTAGAACGTTATACCCAGATTGAGACTCCATGCCAAGCCAAAGTCAAATCCATAATAAAGATCTACGTCTTGTCCATAATTATGCCATTGGCCTTCAATAAGCAAATCGCGAGCCATAAGGCCGGTTGAGACATAGAAATCACAATTACCATTGGTGCGGAAGTTCAAGCCAAATACAGGATTGAGAAAGAAACACGATGGATTGTACGACACATCGGGAGCATTTTCAACCTCCTTCGAACCGGTCAAGTGTCCGCCTATCGAGAAAGCAAAGAACGGTTGGCACTTCGTGTCGGTAAAATACAATCGTGCGTGCAAATAAAGAGGTATTGAAATCAAGTTATGGCTAACGCCAAATGATCCGCTCCAATAATCTTCA
The DNA here is from genome assembly GCA_017561285.1 of Bacteroidaceae bacterium. Taxonomy (GTDB): domain Bacteria; phylum Bacteroidota; class Bacteroidia; order Bacteroidales; family Barnesiellaceae_A; genus Barnesiella_A. The sequence continues at coordinate 2,900 of JAFZDG010000294.1, read as the reverse complement.
TAAGGATTGGGATAACCATAAGATGTTTCATCATAAAAGTAGTTGAAATTGATACCGACACCTGCACCCAGGAAGAAAAGGTTGCTGAAACGATAACCACCAATGTAGTTGATACCTACATAGTTTGTTTCATCGTCAAGGTCGTCAAAATTGGTTGCTATAGGCAACTCTATCGACTGTTCGTAATGTCCCTCAACTACACGTTTTTCTTTCACGGTTATAGTCTGCGCACTTGTTATGAGCTGTGCCGAGGCTACAACAGGCAACATCAGTGCCACAATCAATGCGATAAAAACAGATTTTTTCATAATATTTTAGTTTTTTAGAATGTTACACCCAAGTTGATGCTCATAGAACAATACCATCCTCTCTCCAGTTCCATTTCACGGCCATAATTCCAGAACTCTATCCAATCAACTTTGTAATGGGGTAGAAGTCCGGCAGTAACATAGAAATCACAAGCCTTACCACGAAAGTTCAAACCCACAGCCGGATTGATAAAGAAAACCGATGGATTGTAAGTCACATCATACAGATCCTCTATTTCCCTATTACCCGATAAAAGTCCACCTATCGAGAGTGAAAAGAAGGGTTGACACTTGGCACCGCGAAGATACAAGCGCGCATGAGCATAGAGAGGTACCGATACGAGGTTGTCAAATGTCCAAGCATGCCCAGAACCATCGTTATACAGCGAACTGCCATCATACTCATGATAGAATAAATTGAAGTTGATACCAATACCTGCGCCAAGGAAAAACATATCGTTAAATCTGTAACCACCTATATAGTTAACACCCACATAATTGGTACCATCATCATCAAAATTGGTAACAATGGGCACATCTATCGATTGTTGATATCCCTTATATCCGTCTTCGACTACACGTTTTTCTTTTACAGTGATGGTTTGAGCTGTTGTAATAAGTTGTGCCGAGGCTACAGCGGGTAGCATCAAAGCAACAAGCAATGCGATAAAAACTCTTTGCTTCATATTATTTCATTTTCAAAATGTTACACCCAAGCTCATCTTGAAGGCCAGACCTTCGCTTACCTTACGGACTACATCCATTTCTTCATTACGAGTATAATAATATACACTCGTAACAATATTGCGCCACAGACAACCCGCTGTCAAATACATACTTGCCTTGTCGTTCAACTGATAGTTTACACCAAGTTGCGGAGTTATCATAAAACATGACGGATTATAATATATTTCATCATAACCTTTAGCGGTTTTCAATCCGGTTATTTGTCCTCCTACTGAGAGTGCAAAGAACGGCTGACAACGTGTATGGGTGAAATACAATCGAGTGTGCAGATATAGCGGCACTGAAACCAAGTTTTCGGGGCAATTGTAACTTATATAGCGATCCCAATTTGATGTCGTGTCCAGAACAAAGTCATCACTAAAAGAGTGAAAGTTAAGACCAATACCGGCACCAAGAAAGAAAAGGTTATTGAAGCGTATACCTCCTATATACTCCAGCCCATAAACACTTCTATCACCACCTTTATCCTGGAAGTCGGTTGCAGCCGTAAACTCTATCGATTGTTCGTAATGTAGCGGTTTCTCGGGCTTTTTCTCCTTCACCGTAATGGTTTGCGCACTGGTTATAAGCTGCGCCGAGGCTACTATAGGGAGTAGCAATCCTATAGTCAACAAAAGTATCTTATTTTTCATAGTCTTTGCCTCCTTTTACTGTTCCTTTACTTTCACATCTACCGACTTGCTCTTGCGAAGTATCTCGGTATTGTCTTGTCCGTAGGTTGCCACACGCGCTGCTTGTACGTTCTCAATATCGGTCTTGGTAGCATTGCGGAAGTTGGTGTACTTGGCAGGATAGCCGCTTACGGTTATCTCCAACAAGCCGGCATCATTGGTAATCACATCGATAATTGTACCCACAAGCAAGTCGGCATCATGAATCTTGGCAGCCTTGCTGAGAGCAATCTTTTTGAGTTCGGGCATCATAGCCTTTATTTGTTCGGCATTGCCTGCTGTAACAGGGAATATCTTGTATGCCTCCTTCTCGGTGTAAGTAATCTTGTCGGGCGACACTACAACATCGGCAATGAGTGGTGCAGTCATCATGTAATGATCGGGCTCGAGCGTACGTGTTGATGACTCTTGATAAACAACTCGGGTATCGCGTTGCGCAAATGCTGCAAGCGACAGACTTGCCATAGCAAGTACAAACAGAATGCGTTTCATGGTAGAATTGTGCTTTTCTCCTCTTACACCCCCTATTGAGGTATTATTATTGTATAGCGTGGGGATGATTTGCAGTCGCTAAGATATGCAAGTACGCTATTATAATATTTTTATGATCTTATGAGATTTTGCAATTGTATTTACAAAGTAAGTAAAAATATTCCGATTGTGCAATATTGTTGTATAATATTGATGCTTTTTTATGCGCGTAGATTTTATAAAAGTGTGTGCTATAATTATGTAGAAATAAACGTTGGACAAAAAAGAATGAGTATAGCAGTAACTATACCCATTCTTTGCATTATAAGTTAATGTATAACCTATTACTTTTGTACGTTGGGTTTTTCGAGACCATAGCCTTTGCGACTGTCTTCGATTTTCAAGTAAACACCTATTATCAATGCCAATACACCGAATGATGAGAAGATAATCATAGGCAATTGATAGCCACCGCTCGATTCGAGTGTAGCACCAATCAAAATGGGAGTAAGGCAAAGACCGATATTTTGAATCCAGAAAATCAAGCAGTAGGCCGAACCAAGAATCATGGCATCGATAATTTTGGGTACTGAAGGCCACAATGCAGCAGGTACCAATGAGAACGATACACCCAAGATGAGGATGAGTATCATAGCAAAAGTCTTAGAGGGAATGAGGGGCAAAAGGAATGCAAAGCTGAGGT
>JAFZDG010000023.1 GCA_017561285.1 Bacteroidaceae bacterium | reverse complement strand
GAAGGTATGATTGTAGCAGCCGATGGCACATACAACCCTGCACTCAACTATATGTTTGTACTTCAATTGCCCCTCACCTACGACCTTCCCAAGCCTACTGCCGATCCCGCCGATGGCAAATCATTCGACACCACAGTAGGTCTTGAAGTGATAACACTTACATTCGACCGTAATGTATATACACTCGAAACAACCGTAGGCGCAACAGGTATTGTATATGCAGAAAACGCCGATAACAATAGTCGCATTGAAGCCACTATTGATATTGAGAACGATGACTACACCAAGTGGGTAATCACATTGGCCGAAAAAGTAAGCAAAGAGGGTTCTTATCGCATTGTAGTACCTGCAGCCACATTTGGCGATGAGACTGCTTCGGCCTCGGCATACACAGGCTCATTTACAAGCGGTAAAGTAAATGCCGAATTTACACTCAACTACGTTGTTGCCGCTTCGGTAGAAGGCATTGAGAACGATGTTGTAATACGTGTTGAAAACCGCAACATTATCGCACCCGCCGAAGCCAAAGTATATAACTTGCAAGGTATAGAAACAGGCAAAGAAAACGTTGCTGCAGGCATCTACATTGTAGAGTATCAAGGTAACGTAACTAAATTGCACGTAAGATAATAGCCAATACAGCAAGATAACAAATGTAATGTAGGTTGCTCCGCCGGTGCAACCTACATTTTTTATTACAATATCATTGCAGAAAGTCCATTTTTTGGTCATAAAAAATTGGACTTTCAATTTTTAGAGAGTATATTTGCACATCATAGAATATAAATTCCTAACACAATCAAATATGACAGAAACCAAGCCTTATGTAGTGGGTATCGATATAGGCGGTACCAACACAGTATTCGGAGTCGTAGATGCTCGAGGAAATGTACTTGCCAATGGTGCTATCAAGACACCTGCCGATGGAGAATTTAGCGATTACGTTGAGAAACTCTATACAGCTGTGGCACAGCTCATAGAGCAAGAAGAATATAAAGGTAAAATAGCCGGTATAGGTGTAGGTGCGCCCAATGCTTGTTACTACACCGGCAACATTGAGAAACCGGCCAACTTGCGATGGACCGAGAACGGTGTGCGCCTCGAAATCATTCCTTTCGCAGCTACATTGAAGGAAAAATTTGGTATTCCCGTAGCTATAACCAACGATGCCAATGCTGCCGCAATAGGCGAGATGACATATGGTGCTGCACGAGGTCTGAAAGACTTTATTATGATAACATTGGGTACCGGTGTAGGTAGTGGTATTGTGGTAAACGGTCAATTGCTCTATGGACACGATGGATTTGCCGGCGAATTGGGCCACGTGATTATGCGCCGCGAAAATGGCCGCCTTTGCGGATGCGGTCGCAAGGGCTGTCTTGAGGCTTATGCATCGGCTACCGGTGTGGCTCGTACGGCTCGCGAATATTTGGAAACACGCAACGATGCCTCATTGCTACGCAATATGCCTCTTGAGAATATTACATCGAAAGATGTTTACGATGCAGCCGTAGCAGGCGATGAGTTGGCTCGCGAGGTTTTTGACTTTACAGGAAATATGCTGGGCGAGGCTTTTGCCGATTTTATTGCCTTCTCAAGTCCTCAAGCCATCGTATTGTTTGGCGGTCTTACCAAAGCCGGCGACCTCATTATGCGTCCGATCTGCGAAAGCCTCGAGCGAAATGTACTCAAGAACTTCGCAGGCAAGACACAAATACTCTTCTCGCAACTCAATGATGGCGATGCTGCTATTCTTGGTGCAAGTGCATTGGGTT
>JAFZDG010000293.1 GCA_017561285.1 Bacteroidaceae bacterium | reverse complement strand
GTTGTAGTGGAGTATATTGACGGCGAAATGTATGTGACATCCGAAAATATTGTAACCAATCACTATCTCACGCCCGGCAAGAAGTGTGGTGTAGGCAATGAATTGTCGCACGAGCGATATAACACAATATCGCATATGAGCAGTGTATTGCCCTACCGAACATCGCCCCAGCGAGTTATCGAAATACTCAAAGAGGTATCATATCCCGAGTTTACTCAATGGAGCATCGTGTTTGACACAGAGATGGGAGAGGCTCGCTATGTGTGGAAAGCCGGTTTTGATGCCCCAAAGCACGTGTTCAGCATCTATAATTAGGCAATATTCCGGTGCAATGGGGTGCGTATAGGCTCTTGAAAGTATAAAAAACAGTGCGATTGAAAATTTTTTGTCAAAATATTTGCACAATCCATACAAAAGCCTTACCTTTGCCACGCAAAAGCCCAGATGGCGGAATTGGTAGACGCGCTGGTCTCAAACACCAGTGGATTCACTTCCATGCCGGTTCGATCCCGGCTCTGGGTACTGAAAGCCTTGAAGTCTTAGACTTTGAGGCTTTTTTGTGTTTATAAGGTTCCTCTCTCTCCCTACATTATATAGGCGCACTCACAAAGCAAAACTTTATAAAAAAATATCCGATAATAGGGCTTAATTACAGAGTTTTCAGTATTTTCGCATCATATATTGGGATGGTATGGCTCTGTGCAGTTTTTGTATGCCACTCCCGCCGGAAAAAAACCTTATAAAAGACTACAAGTTATGTCGGTAAAAGTATCTATTATCAATCGTTCGCATCATGCGTTACCCTCTTATAGTACCCCCCTCTCGGCCGGTATGGACATTCGTGCCAATCTCGAGGAGCCAATAACCTTGCAACCCGGTGAGCGTCGTCTCATTCCTACCGGTTTGTTTATAGCTTTGCCCGAAGGTTATGAGGCACAGATACGCCCCCGCAGCGGATTGGCTATCAAGCACGGTATAACAGTACTCAACTCGCCCGGTACTATCGATGCCGACTATCGCGGTGAGGTGGGTATCATTCTTATCAACCACTCGGACAAGGCCTTTGTTATAGAAGATGGCGAGCGTGTGGGCCAAATGGTGGTGGCTCAATATAGCCGCGTGGAGTGGAACGAAACCGATACGCTCGATGAGACAGAGCGTGGTACCGGAGGTTTTGGCCACACCGGTGTGAAATAATATATTGTTATAGCTGCATGAAAAGGTTGCTATACATATTGTTGCTCTGTTTAGTTGGCTGTACGGTTGTTCCTACAGCCGGTGGTAAGGCACGTCCGACCGATGATAACAAGGCCGATAGGGCATTGTATGACTATTTTTATATGGAGGGCGAGAAGCAGAATGCATTGGGACATTTCGATGCTGCTTGGGCTCTGCTGTCGGAGGCTGCACGCATCTATCCGCAAGGACTTGAGGCTCGATATAGTCTGTCGAAGATGTACCTGATGCTCAATCGGGTAGATACGGCTGTTGCTATGCTCAAGAGCGTGGCCGATAGTGATACAACACACTTTTGGTATAATCTTGGCTATGCCAATATGGTCATACGTATGCAGCAATATGACGAGGCCGAGCGTGTATTTATGCGCTTGCTGCGCAACCATCCCGACCACCCCGAGCTGTATAACTCGTTGGCTTCGGTATATGCCTACAAAGAGCAGTATGATAAGGCTCTTGCTTGCTACGACTCTTTGGAGACTTATATGGGTAACTCGCCCGAGTTGGTGGGCAATCGCATCGGCTTGTACGATATGTTGGGCGATACAGTAACAGCCATAGCTATGGCCGAGGAGTTGGTGCAACAGCACACCGATAATATCTACTATGCTTTGTACTTGAGCGATGTGTATAGGCACTATGGTCTCAATGACAAGATGTTGCCTCTATTGGAGCTGGCACAACGTGAAGCCCCCGAAGAGCCTCTTGTATATTCGCAATTGGCTGCATACTATCTGGCCGAGAAAGATACGGTCGCTTTTTATCAGGAGTATGACAAATTGCTGACCAACGAAAATATAACTTGTGAAGCCAAGATGAGTGCGCTCGAATCGTTTGTCGAAGATACTGAGACATTTGTGTCCGATTCGGTTTTGGTTGGTTATTATGGTAAGTTGGTTGAGTTGTATCCCTATGAGCAGGCTCCACGTAGCAACTATGCACTCTTGCTCGTCTATACCCAAAAACTCGATGAGGCTTGTGAGCAATTTACGATTATAGCCGAACAGTCGGACAAGGATGGCAGTATGTGGGAGCAAGTGATGACTATCTGTATCGACTTGGAAAAATATCCCGAGGCCATAGAAGCCGGCCATAAAGCTATTGCCGCAGGTCGCAAGGAGTGCTCTACCTATCTGTATTTGAGCAATGCAATGGTTATAAACCAACAGTATGACGAGGCCGAAAAGTATATACACATAGCTATAGACTCTATATGTGGCGACAATAATCGCCAAGAGCGTTCTTACTTTTATGGAATGTTGGGCGACATATATTCCGAGAAAGAGATGCTGGAGCAGTGCTATCAATATTACGATTCGGCTTTGGTGTACAATGGCAACAATGCATTGGTACTCAACAATTATGCCTACCATTTGGCTTGCAACAATGGCGACCTGCTCAAAGCCGAGACGATGAGTAATAAAAGTATGAGCATCGATGCCGAGAATGCCACATATATCGATACGTATGCATGGGTGCTATTCAAGATGAACAGTTACACTTTGGCTCGTATATATATAGAGAAGGCCATAGGCAAGTTGGCTCCCGATGAGGAGGGTAGTGCCGAGTACTATGAGCATTATGGCGATATACTCATTATGCTTGGCGAAGCAGATAAGGCTGTAGAACAGTGGACAAAGGCTCTTGAATTGGCTCCCGAACGCGTAGTATTGAAGAAGAAAATAGAACAAAAACAATATATAGAGGAATGAAAAGAACAATCCTATTTGTATTAAATATCTTTCTGCTACTTGTACTTGTGTCGAGTTGTAAGAGCAAACAATCTATTGTGCAAGAGGTTGGCGAGACACCGGTTATAAGCAAGAGCAAAGAGGAGATAAGGTATAATGAGATGCTTGCCTCTTACGGTTTATGGGATACCTTTGTGGCACAAGGAAATGTGTCGCTGGGTGGTTTAAGTTCCTCTTTCGAGTTGCGAATGAAACATAATGAGGCTGTGCAAATCTCTTTACGCCCGTTCTTGGGTATTGAGGTTGCTCGTGCCATTATCACCACCGATAGTGCTTTCCTGTATGATAAGGTCAACAAACACTATATGGCAACATCGCTTAGCAGTTTATCTACGCTGTTACCCATAATGCCCACTATTGGCAATATTCAGAGCATTATATTGGGCCGACCTTTTGTATTGGGCAAAGAGGACATTACGGCGCAAGACTATAATCGCTTCAAAATAGAGAATGCGCAGCAAAATTGGATTATGATTCCTCAAAAACAACCCGGTGTAGCGTCATATTTGTTTGCCTTTGACAATCTCTTACTTACCGAAACAGCCGGTTGGCAAGAGGGGGGAAAGATGCAAGTAAGTTGTACGTATCAAGACCATACCGATGTTGCGCAACACATCTTGCCATCGGTTATCAAGGCTACATTGCAGAGCAACGATGCAAGTTATACAGCTCATATAACCTACTATTCGGCATCGTTCGATACGCCTACCACTGTAACACAATTGCCATCGAGTGGTTATAAAAAGACATCTTTCTCCGAACTATTCAAGTCGCTACTCAAATGATAAAATTGCACAACATATACACTATATTGCTTGCTTTGTTCCTCTTCTTGGCGGGTGGGGTGGCTATAGCACAGAATGTAGAGACGCTACGACATGACAAAGAACTTGCCGAGAGCGAATTGCGTAAGACCAATAGAGAGTTGCAAAAGACCTTGAAGAGTGCCAATAGCATGATAAAGGAGATGGAGCTGCTCAATGCCGAGATTAAAGACCAGGATAAATTTATAAAGCGACTCAACGATGAGGTTTCGCGTCTCAATCGTCGCCAACGCGCGATGCAAGACTCTATAGCCTTGCTCAAAAAAGAGCTCGAAGGCAAACAGCAATCGTATGCCAATGCCATACGCAATATGGGGCGCAGGGGTAATCAATACGATCAATTTCTATTTGTCTTTTCGGCCGAATCTTTTCAACAATCGTTGCGCCGAATACGCTACCTCAAGGAGTTTACCACCTGGCGTAAAAAACAAGCCGGAGCAATTGTTGCCAAGCAAGAGGAGTTGTCGGTACAACAAGTTTTGCTCGACTCTGTCATTGCCGAGCGTAAAGGGGTGATAGAATTGCGCACGCACGAAGCCAATCAACTAAAGGCCAAGAAACGCGAGAAAAACGAGTTTGTCTCTCAATTGCGAAAAAACGAAAAATCGTTGCGAAAGGAGGCCGATAAGCAACGTGCTCGCATCAATAAACTCAATAAGCAGATAGATGATATTATAGCCGAGGAGGCTCGTAAAGCAGCCGAACGCGCGCGTGCCGAGGCTGAAGCTGAGGCAGCACGATTGGCGGCCGAAAAGGGTGCATCGCAAGGGGACGATGTAGCCAAAACGGATAAGAAAAAAGAGACCGACAAGAAAAAAACAAAAGACAAGTCGGATGGTGGACAATATCAGATGACTCGAGCCGATAGAGAGCTTTCGGGTAGTTTTGAGAAAAACAAAGGCAAGCTACCTTTCCCCATACAAGGACAATATCGTATTGTAGGACACTTTGGATTACAGAAGCACCCTGAGTTTAAGTACCTCGATAAGAATAATTTGGGTATAGATATAGAGACTACGCCCGGTACCAAAGCTCGTGCTATATTTGATGGAGAGATCGCTCGCGTATTTTCGTTTGGTGGTGCCGAAAAGGCTGTTATGATACGTCATGGTAACTATTATACAGTATATACAGGACTGATAGAGGTGTATGTAAAAGCCGGCGACAAAGTGAAGATAAGACAAGATTTGGGTGTGATATACAGCGATCCCAAAGATAACAATCGTACACGACTTTCCTTCCAAATACGCAAAGAGATGGAGAAACTCAACCCAGAGCATTGGCTCGATATGTAATAACTGACAAATCACACAACGCTATGGCACCGGTTTACGAAATAAAACGATACACTTCTCAACAGCAATCTGCATGGGATGCTTTGGTAGAAACTTCGGTCAATGGTACATTCTTGTTTAAGCGCGATTATATGGAGTATCACGCTCATCGGTTTGTCGATTTTTCGTTGATGGTGTATAGCAAGAACAAACCGGTGGCTCTGTTGCCGGCATCGATACGAGATGGCGAGGTAACATCGCATGGGGGGCTTACTTATGGCGGTTTTGTTGTCGCATCTGAATTGACATCGGTTCAATTGCTCGATATATTTGAGGTTGTTGTACAGTATTTCAAAAAGGAGGGTATTACTTGTTGGTATTACAAACCTGTGCCGCATATTTATCACTCCTATCTATGTGACGGCGAGATGTATGCACTATATCGCCTACATGCTACCCGTATAGCTTGTAATCTTTCATCTACTATCGATCTCTCTGCTCCCTTGCGATATGCCGAGTTGCGCCGCCGCGGAGTTAAAAAGGCACAGCGGGCCGGTGTGTCGGTTGTTCGTAGTACCGATTTTGCATCGTTTTGGCCTATTTTGGAAGAAAACTTACGTCAAAAACATCAAGTCGCACCGGTACATTCGCTCGATGAAATTACGCTTTTACACAGTCGTTTTCCTTATCACATACAACTGCATACAGCTATGTATAACGATGAAGTGGTAGCTGGATGTGTCGTGTACAACACAGGGCGAGTAGCTCATGTGCAATATATAAGTGCATCGCCACAAGGCAAGGAGTGTGGTGCTTTGGATATGCTCTTTGCTCATCTTATTGAGGGCGAATATAAGTCGTGCCGATATTTCGACTTTGGAATCTCTACCGAGAAGGGAGGAGCGTATCTCAACACCGGATTGCTCTCGCAAAAAGAGGGCTTTGGTGCGCGAGGAGTTATTTATGAAACATACCGCATAGACCTATGAGCCACCCAGCCGACAATAACTTATATCGCCTTATTACCAAGGCCGCAGCACTCTTTGGCGGTGTGCAAGTTGTGAGCATTCTTTGCTCGGTTATTCGCACCAAAGTGGTAGCTGTGTTGTTGGGTAGTGTGGGTATTGGTGTCATAGGGTTATATAATAGTGCAATCGAAACGATTACAGCCCTTACCGGATTGGGTATTCGCAGCAGTTCGGTACGCGAAATTTCGGAAGCAGGCAATCATGACAACCATCGGGAGTTGTCGCGTATTGTTACCATCGTGCGCCGGTGGTCGTGGTTTGTCGGATTGTTGGGAGCAGTAGTGCTCATTACCCTTGCACCGTTGTTGAGCCGATACACCTTTGGCGACAATGAACACATCTGGGGCTTTGTGTGGCTATCGTTTACTTTGTTGCTGAATGCGCTCACATCGGGCGAACAAGCTATTTTACAAGGTACCAAGCAACTCAAACGTCTTGCCCGATGCTCGGTGTATGGCTCGGTTGCTGCCTTATTGGTGTCGTTGCCTCTATATTATTTTATGGGTATCGATGGTATAGTCCCTTCGCTCATTCTCTATGCTACGGCTACAATGGTGGTGACATGGATATACAAAGATCGTACGATTGAGAAGTCCGATATAAGCCTACAACAGACAGCCCGACAGGGACGCGAAATGGTTACTTTGGGCGTTTTTATGACGATAAGTTCGTTTATAACCACCCTCTTTTCATACATATTTGCAACCTATCTCAATGCACAGAGTGGTGAGGCAGCTGTCGGTTATTATCAGGCCGGATTTACGTTGATGAACAAATATGTAGGTCTTATCTTTACGGCTATGGCTATGGAGTATTATCCGCGTTTGTCGAGTGTTGCCCAAGACAATACTCGTCTATCGCACTATGTAGGCAAGCAAGTAGAGATGATGCAGTTGATGCTGGCACCCGTTATAGCGGCCTTTATCGTATTACATCCGATTATGGTACGCTTGCTCTATACGGCCGATTTCTATGCTGTGAATGGCTATCTTCTACTGGCTATACAAGGTATTTCGTTCAAGGCAATTTCGTGGTCTATAGGTTTCGTCCTATTGGCTAAGGGCAGTGGCCGTCTCTATTTTGTTACCGAATTACTGTCTGATACCATTACACTGGCACTCAATATGATAGGATATCGTTATTGGGGATTGGCCGGTGTAGGAGCTTCTTATGCAGTAGGATTTATACTTTATCTCATTATTATCTATATAGTGTGTAAGCGCCACTATAACATAGAGCCCGGTCGCAAAGCATGGATGGCTACAGCAGCAACCACCACGATAGCTTTAGTAACGCTCATATCTTATGTCTATTTGCGTCCGGTAGCTTGGGGTGTAGCTGTAGCTACAATAGCAATATGTGCCATACTCATCTATCGCAAGTGGCAAGGCAAAGAAGATAGCGTGTGATTGGTTAGTTGAACTTACCGTCAAATTTTACTTGTGCATCATTGACAAATTGGCGTATGCGCTTCTCGTTCTCACGAGGGCATATCAGCAATACATTGTCCGTTTCGGCGATGAGGTAGTCATTGAGGCTATCAATAACAACCAGTTTTTCACCACCGCCAACAGCCACAATATTATTGTTGCTGTCATACATCAATGTTTTGCAGCGTTGCGTAACATTGCCTTTATCGGTTTTGGGCGATATTTCGTACAAGCCGCTCCATGTACCCAAGTCGCTCCAACCCAAGTCGGCGCATATTACACAAGTATTTGAGGCGTGTTCCATTACACCAAAGTCTATCGAAATGGCCAAGCATCGCTCGTAAACCTTATCTACCACCTCTTTTTCTTGAGGTGTGAGCATACTTTCCGATGCGTTTTCAAAGAGATTGGCTATATCGGGTAGGTATTTTTCCAATGCCTCGATGATGGTGGGTAAGTTCCATAAGAACATACCTGAGTTCCAAAAGAATTCGCCGCTATCTACCAATACCCGAGCCATCTCGTAGTCCGGTTTCTCTACAAACGTCTTTACGTGGCATATACCCTCTTGGCATGGCTCGCTCACTTGTATGTATCCATAGCCTGTTTCGGGGCGTTTAGGGGGTATGCCTATGGTGAGTAGGCGATTATTGTCTTTTACAAACTCAAATCCTCGTTCTATTGTGCGAGCAAACACCTCCTCGCGGAAGATGATGTGGTCGCAAGGTGCTACTAACATAACGGCTTGGGGATTGAGCTTGCGTATATGGTATGAAGCCCATGCAATGCAAGGAGCCGTATTGCGGCGTTGTGACTCAAGCAAGATATGATCGTGTGCTACCTCGGGTAGTTGTTGGTAGGTGAGTTGAGCATATTCTTGATTGGTGACAATAAAAATATTTTCGGTAGGTATGATGCGAGATATGCGGTCGTAGGTCATTTGCAACAACGTACGCCCCATTCCAAAAAAATCGAGAAATTGTTTGGGGCACGATGTGCGGCTGAAAGGCCAAAAACGGCTGCCTACGCCCCCTCCCATAATGATACAATAGCGGTTTTCCATAATACAATGGTTGTGTTTTTCTTTAAGGTCTGCTAAGATACTAATTTTTTTGCCAAGATGAATAATATTATACCTTTTTTATTCCATTTTACCAATCTATACAATTATAGGTTGAGTGTAAAAAATTATGTTGTTGCGATGCAACAATGGCGGTTGCATAAATTCATTGGTTTTTACGGCACATATCTCGTTATCTTTAAACTTTTTTGTGTTACTTTGCGATAGTGTAAAAACAGTTGAAAAAAATCATTATACCATATGAAAACAATTGTACGCATTTTGATGGGCGTGTTAATGGGGTTTGTTGCATTACCATCTGTTGCATCGGCAACTTTTGTCGGAAATCGTGATGATTTTCGCGATGAAACAATCTATTTTGTTATGACCACTCGTTTCTATGATGGTGATCCTTCGAACAATACACAATGCTGGGATAACCAAGATCGTAACGAGGGCGATCCGGCTTGGCGTGGCGACTTTAAAGGTCTTATCGAGAAACTCGATTATATCAAGGCTCTTGGCTTTACAGCGGTGTGGATAACTCCTGTGGTAGAGAATGCTTCGGGCTATGACTACCATGGTTATCATGCGCACGACTTCTCGAAAGTAGATCATCGCTACGAGTCGGAAGGGGTGGGTTTTCAACAAGTGATAGACGAAGCCCACAAGCGCGGCATGAAGGTCTTCATGGACCTCGTCGT
>JAFZDG010000292.1 GCA_017561285.1 Bacteroidaceae bacterium | reverse complement strand
AATAGTACTACCACCACCGGCACTCTTTTGCATGAGGATTCCACGTTTTACAATGGCACGCATTAAGGCTCTGAAGTCGATGCCGCAGTGTTCGGCAAAGCGCACATCCTCGGTGGCAATGAGCGCCTCGATGAGGTGGGGCGATATCTCGTTGTAATCGACATACACGCGGTTGTTGCGACTTTGGTAATAGCGGCCCAATACCTTGCCATCGTCCGAGTATATTTCCGATGCAAATTTGTCTTTGGGATTTTGTAAGTCTTCGATAGGAGGCATATAGCCAATCCAACCCTTAAAGATAGCAACGAACAATATTACTATAGCTGCAATTGCTATTGCGAAGATGGCCCAAAGAGCTTTGATAATGCTTGATGATACCTTGTTATTGTTATTTCTCTTTTTTGCTGTCATATTTTTTGTGTGTTAAGCCTGTTTTCTTTAGGACATAAAATACCCGATAGCAAAAGTACTAATAATTATTGATATCGATAGTCTATCGAGGTTCTATTTACGTAATTTTAATGTGAATGTAATATCATTTTTATGTGATGTAATTGCGATACATAAAAAAGAACAAAATATCGGAATGATTAAATTGTTGTTTTATAGAGTATTGTGGCGCTTGTAAAATTTTTTTTGAAAAATAATGTCCCTATACTCTTGCGAGATTAAGATATTGGTGTTATCTTTGCAGTGCAAAAAGGCAGAGAAGTCCTTTTTGAATTAGTTTAAAGGGTTATATTAAAGTTATTTGGTGCGTTAGTTCAGTCGGTTAGAATACATGCCTGTCACGCATGGGGTCACGGGTTCGAGTCCCGTACGCACCGCAAGGAAGCTTCGAGTTGTCTCGAGGCTTTTTTGTTTTTATGAGCTTCAATAATATTGTGCTGTATATAGATTATTGATAAATAATTATTACTTTTGACCATCTATAATATATAATCACAATGGTATCCAATACTCAAGATATTCGCATAGAAAACTATGACTATGCTTTGCCCGATGAGCGTATAGCTAAGTTCCCGTTGTCGCAACGCGATAGCTCAAAACTGCTTGTGTATAAAAATGGCCATATAGAGCAATGTCAATTTTCCGATTTGCCGGCATTGTTGCCCGATGATGTAATGTTGGTATTCAACAACACGAGGGTAATACAAGCGCGTATGCACTTTCGCAAGGCTACAGGTGCTGTCATTGAGGTGTTTTGTCTTGAGCCGCTTGTGCCGGTCGATTATGCTATGTCGTTGCAGAGTACACACTCGTGTCGTTGGTTGTGCCTGATAGGTAATGCCAAGAAATGGAAAGAAGGGGCGTTGTATCTGACGTTTATGTATGACGGACGTGAGGTTACGCTCTCAGCCACGCGTGGCGAGCAGTATGGCGATGGTTTTGTGGTGGAATTTGCTTGGGATGACCATTCGATAACTTTTGGCGAATTGTTGGAGACGTTGGGTGAGCTGCCCATACCTCCCTATCTCAATAGAGCTACTGAGGAGAGTGACAAGACCACGTATCAAACGGTATATTCAAAGATTGAGGGTTCTGTGGCTGCTCCTACGGCCGGTCTGCACTTTACGCCCGAAGTGCTCGATGTTGTGCGAGCCAAAGGGATACCCACGCACGAACTTACGTTGCACGTTGGTGCCGGAACATTCAAGCCGGTGAAGAGTGATACAATAGCCCAGCACGAAATGCATACCGAGTATATTTCGGTGTCGCGTGCGCTTATTGAGGAGTTGTGTCGCAGTCCGAGGCGTGTGGTTGCTGTGGGTACAACATCGGTACGTACCCTCGAGAGTCTCTATTATATCGCTTTGTCGCTTTATCGCAACAAGGAGGCATCGGCCGAAGAACTGCGAGTGGAGCAGTGGGCTCCCTATGGCGATAACCCCAATTTGTCGCGTGCCGAGGCTATGCAACTATTGCTCGATTATCTCGATCGTATTGGCTCCGATAGGTTGGTGAGTGCTACTCGCATCATCATAGCTCCGGGATATAAATTCCATATCGTAGATGGTATAGTTACCAATTTTCATCAACCTCGCAGTACGCTCCTGCTGCTTGTTTCGGCCTTTGTTGCAGGCGATTGGGGTACAATCTACGACTATGCTTTATCGCACGACTTTCGTTTCTTGAGTTATGGCGATAGCTCGTTGCTATGGCGGGTTGATAAGTAATTGTGCTGTGTAAAGCAATAAAATGCGACAAATGCCGTATATAATATATGTGTATATGGTAGCGTGTGTCGAAGATGAAGAAATATAAATACATTATATATATTATATGTGTCGCATGGGGTGCGATGCTGCTGGTTTCGTGTGGCTCGGCCAAGCTGAGCGTGGCCAATGAGCAGTATGCTCGAGGTGAGTACTATGATGCCGCACAAACCTACCGCAAGGTATATAATAAATTGCAGAAAAAGAGCGACCGACCGTTGCGCGGGCAAGTCGCCTTTTTGATGGGCGATTGTTATCGCCGTCTCAATATGTCGGCTCGTGCTTCGGCGGCTTTCACCAATGCTGTTCGCTATAAGTATGCCGATACCGATAGCACTACCTATCTCTTTTTGGCTCAAAGCCGCCATGCCGAGGGTAAATACAAAGATGCCATTGCCAACTACGAATTGTATCTTGAGAAAAATCCCGATAGCCGAGTGGCTCACAACGGTATGATAGGTTGTATAAAAGCTGTCGAGTGGAAGGGAAATCCCACTCGTTATACCGTTAAGAAAGCCAATCTATTCAATACGCGCCGCAGTGATTGTTCGCCTATGTTGCAAGGTGAGGAGTTTGATCAACTTTACATCACAAGCTCCAGCGACAAGGCTACCGGTGATAAGAAAAGTACCATTACCGGTGTGAAGAGTTTTGATATCTTCTTGGCTAAGAAAGACGAAAACGGTGTGTGGCAAAAGCCCGAATTGATAGAGGGTGAATTGAATACCGAGGCCGATGAGGGTATGGTTAGTTTCAGTCCCGATGGCTCTACGATGTATCTGAGCAAGGCTCGTCAGGATCCCAATCAGAATGCCGCCGCCGAGATATATACCTCAACGCGCAGTGGTGCGCAGTGGAGCGCTCCCACCAAACTCGATATTGTGGCCGACACCATCTCTTCGTTTGCTCATCCGGCTGTTTCGGCCGATGGATTGTTTCTATACTTTGTTTCCGATATGCCCGGAGGACAAGGTGGAACAGACATTTGGCGTGTGGGGTTGGGTACAAATACCGAAGGAACGCTCGAAAATCTGGGCGACAAAATCAATACTCCCGGAGATGAGATGTTCCCTTATATGCGTGGCGATAGCACACTCTATTTCTCTTCCGATGGTCATCCCGGTATGGGTGGGCTCGATCTCTTTGTGGCACAGCTCGACACTGCCGGGGTGTGGAATGTGGAGAATATGAAGTATCCTATCAATTCGTCGGCCGATGACTTTGGTATTACCTTTGGTGTCGAAGAGACCGGTTTTTTCTCATCCAATCGCAACGATGGTCGTGGCTACGACAAGATATATAGTTTTGAGAAGCCCTCTATCAAAGTAACTATATCGGGTATGGTGCTCGACAAAGATGATGAGCCTATTCCCGATGCCGTCATACGCATTGTGGGTGATGATGGTTCTAATCAGAAGGAGAGTGGTCGCAAGGACGGATCGTTTCGCTTTTCGCTCAATAGAGGTGTGCGCTATGTGATGATGGCCGGATGTCGTGGCTATCTCAATGGCAAGCAAGAGTTTATGAGCGACACTGCCGAGGTCGATGCCGAGTATGTAGTCGATTTTGTTTTGGCTTCGGTTACCAAGCCTGTCATTCTCGACAATATCTTCTATGATTTTGATAAAGCGACGTTGCGTCCCGAGTCGGAAGAAGCTCTCGACAATGAGTTGATAACCATTCTCAACGACAACCCCAATATCAGCATAGAGTTGGCCTCGCACACCGATTTCCGAGGCCGCGATGCCTATAACCAAGAGTTGTCGCAACGCCGTGCGCAGTCGGTTGTCGATTATCTTATTGCGCAGGGAATTGCCCCCGATCGTGTCAAGGCGGTGGGTTATGGCGAGTCTGTTCCCAAAACCATCACCAAAAAGTTGGCTTCGCTCTATCCGCAATTCAAGGAGGGCGATGTGCTTACTGAGGAGTTTATTCTTACCTTGTCGGAAGAAGATCAGGAGGTGGCGCACCAAATCAATCGCCGCACCGAGTTCCAGGTGCTCTCTATTACCTACGGACTTTATTAGGCCACAAATCATAAGCAAATACCGCCGCCCGAGACTTGTTTGTCGGGCGGCGGTGTTGCTGTATTGCCTCTATTGACTGATTATTCAAATTTACGTTGCCAGAACCACATTTCGTTGAATGTCATTGACACGACTATGGCGAGGTGGTCCTCTTCGAGCAGTGGGTTGGGATAGCCGTTGCGGTGTGAGTACTCAAAGCTGACATTGAGTATCGACTTCTCGCTGCGGAGAGGGAATCCAAAACCGCATGTAACGCCAAACTCACGAACACTGTTGTTGCCTACCTTTATATATGACTCCTCGTAGAAACCACCTATGCGGTAGCGCACGTAGTCGAAATAGCTGCTCGACAACAATTTGGGACGATACTCTGCACCGGCCGAGATGCGCATGCGGTTGTTCATTGGCTCAAAGCTCTCGGTGTTGGGGTTGAAGAACTTGGTGTCTTTCCACATATCGTAGCGAGCATCGGCTGCAATAGTGATGCGTTTGTCGTGTACGTAGCTGAAGCCGGCTCCGAAACAGTGGGGCATAGAGTAGAGGTCGCGCATATCGTACTCGGTGGTATCGCTATAGGTAGCGTATGCCAATACCTTGCCCAGCGTGGGTTTGCCCAGGGTGTAGGTGAAACCAAATGTCAGGTCGTTCTTCTTGTTCAACTCAATGGGTAGTTGCATGCCGGCTTGCAGGCGTACATCGTTTACCGATATGATTTTGTAGAAGTGGCCCGATGACGGAGCTGTCGCTACCTGTACATAGTTCTGTATCTTACCAAACATATAGCCTACATTCACACCCAGCGACAGCCACTTGAAGGGTTGGTATGCCACACCTCCATATATCTGCGACAATCCGCCTTCGCCTATGCGTACGTAGTTGCCATTGGGTAGCTCGTTGCCGTAGGTATATTGTACGTGCGAGAGGGGAGTGAGACCAATGCTACCTGCTACACTCTTGCCTAAGCGAAATTGCATTGTGATATAGTTGATACCTCCACCTTGTGTCTGGTTCGATGCGTTACCTTCTTTATACCACGAACTGCGGTAATCGACCGAGAAGTCAAACATAAATGTGAGTGAATCGCACGCAGTGTATGATGCGGGGTTCATCATATTTATATGCGAATTGTTGCGCATACCGATACCGGTGCTACCCATCGCACGTTGGTTGCCTGTTGCGGCATCGTCTATTGTGCCATAGCCATATTGCGAGTAGGGGGTTTGTGCCACTGCGGGCAGTAGCATTGCGCATAGCAATGCTGTAAAAAGGAGTCTAAAGTTTGACATTGTATTCTAATATTCGGTTCAACCCTTTGGGGACTAAATTTCTATCGACAAAGATAGCTCTTTTTATGATAGTAGCCAAACGCTCGGCATCTCCACCCGTTAAGAAAACCAAAAGTCCCGGATTTTCGGCCTCGCAAGCGGCAATGTATCCCTCCAATTCGTAGGCTGCGCCTTGTAATGCTCCGGCACGTATGGCTGTTTGGGTATCGTATCCCAATAGCGGAAGCTCTCCATCGCTCTTCACCAGAGGCAGGCGGCCGGTGTGCTCGTGTAGTGCGCGCAGGCGCATCTCTATGCCGGCGGCAATGTTGCCACCCATAAATTTGCCATGCGCCGACACCAGGTCATAGGTAATGGCCGTACCGGCATCTACCACCAGCAGCGGATGGCCGGGTTGTTGCGTCCATGCCCCTACGGCGGCGGCTATACGGTCGCAGCCCAGTGTCTCGGGGGTGCGATAGGCTATCTCTATGGGAGTGTGGGTAGTCGGTCCCATACACACTATATGGGGTATTTTGCGGCTCATAACGTTTATGAGGCGCTTGTCGTACTCTCGGCGCACCGAGCTGTATATAGCTGCATCGAACGAGTCGTTGGCTATGCGGCTTCGCACATACTCCAGCATCTCATCGTTTTCGGTTACTACGCAATCGGTTATATCATTTCCGATGGCTGTGTACAATTTGGTGGCTGTGTTGCCCTGGTCTATTATCAGTCTCATTTCGGTGCGAAGATACGCACAAACAGCCGAAGAATAAACAATCTTGTTCTCTTTTTTATCTATCTTCTGTTGTTTCTTGTTATCCCTCCATTTTTTAACGCACATTATGCTATATTTACTCTCTTAAATCTGTCAAATATTCGGCTTTCGTGGGTAGTGATTATATCAATTTGATATTTTCGTATTTCTTATGGTGCGCTTTTGTATTTCTATTTTTTCATCTGTGGTACATACCGACAACAAATGTCGTTATATTCTGTCGTTGTGATTTTGCTCTATTTCTTCTCGAAAGATTCATTAAAAAGTTTATATGTTAAAATGATGGAATATTTTGTTAAAACATCGAGCCTTTTAAGAATTATGTTCGCATCAGTTTTGGGCGAAAATAGGTCGTTAACTTTTATTAACGGTATATTTATATCATTTCTCTATGACGGTTTGTGCTGTTTTGTGTTCAAATTATGCGCTTGATATACAATGTTTTGTCAAGATGTTTTGTGCGTTTTGAGTATTTTAATACGGTTTTTGCAATTCTTTGGATGATAGAGGTGAACAAAATTCTCGCTATTTGCAAGGCATATTCTTTTTTTTGCTTCTTTCTTGCTATCTTTGTAATTGTCTTATTGTAGCTAAAAGTGCGCAGTTTTCAACCCCGAAATTGCTCTCTTTGAGGTATGCAAATCAATACTCGCAAGCGACGGTAAGATGCACCGGGTTTTGCTAATGGCAGCAAGATGATGTGGTGGTGAAAGTTGACAAAATGTTACTTTTAAAACGCTTTCGCAAGAGAGCATTTAGATGAGAGAATTACTATTATTTTTTAATGTATATTAATGTTTAATAAATTCAGACGTATGAGAAAACTAACAATGTTCTTGTGTGCCCTGTTAGTAGGAGTAACGTCAGCTATGGCCCAAAAGACCATAACCGGTACAGTTATTTCTGGCGACGACGATCTGCCCATCTTTGGTGCATCGGTTCTCGTTAAGGGTACAAACTCATCGGCTATCACTGATGCCGATGGACGATTCTCTATCAAGTTGCCTGACGGCTCTAAAACACTTGTTATCTCTTACATTGGTATGGAGAAAGCCGAAGTGTTTGCTCGTGATGGTATGGTAGTGACTCTATCTTCTACAACTACCCTCGATGAGGTTATCGTTGTAGGTTACGGTGTGCAAAGCCGCGAAGCTAAAACCGGTGCTGTGGTTCAAGTAAGCGGTGATGAGTTGGCTTCAATTCCTGCTACATCTGTCGATAAGATGTTGCAAGGTAAGATGGCCGGTGTGCAAATTACAAGTAGTAACGGTCAACCCGGTGCTTCTACTTCAATTCGTATCCGCGGTACATCTTCTCTTTCTGCAAGCAACGCTCCTTTGTATGTAGTCGATGGTATTCCCGTAATGAGTGGTGATATCTCGGGTGGTGCTGCCGAAAGTACCAACGCTATCGCTCTTATCAGCCCCAGCGATATCGCTTCTATTACTGTATTGAAGGATGCTGCTGCTGCTTCTATCTACGGTTCGCGTGCTGCTAACGGTGTGATCCTTATCACTACTAAGAGCGGTAAGAACAACGAGGGTAAAGCTCGCATCACAGCTCGTGTACGTGCCGGTATGACTT
>JAFZDG010000291.1 GCA_017561285.1 Bacteroidaceae bacterium | reverse complement strand
GATTGGCTATCATGCATTTGAATATTGTACCGGGCTTACTGAAATGATAATACCCGAAGGTGTAACCACTATTGCTTGGAGAGTGTTCAACTATTGTACCTCGATAAAAACATTGGTATTGCCATCGACCTTGCTCTCGATTGGCGAGGGTGCCTTTGCCGAAAACTGGGCGTTGAGCCGAATAGAGTGTGATGCTACCACACCGCCCCAATTGGCAGGTTACACGTTCTACGATCCTGTTGTGTTGTATGTTCCCGAAGGTTGTGTCGATGCTTATCGCAACGCCGAGTATTGGAGTAACATAACCTATATAAAAGAATTCCCGTTTGAGATAGATGGACTCTACTATGAAGTTATCTCGGACAACACAGCAGCTGTAAGGCCCAACCGAAAAGGCACATATAGTGGCGAAATAAACATTCCTGCCACCATCGAACACAATGGCGCAACCTACCAAGTAACAACGATAGGAAAAGGCGCATTTGCCCACTGTGATGAGATTACCGAGTTTGTCATTCCGCCTCATATTACAATTATCGAAGATGAAGCATTTATGGGTTGTAAAGGTATTACATCTATAACCATTCCTGCATCGGTAATGTTCATAGGCAACAACGCATTTAACGAAAGCGGATTGATATCGGTAGTGATAGAAGATAGTGATGAGCCACTCTCGCTGAGCGACTTGTGCGATGGTAGTAGCCTTTATGAACTCTACCTCGGTAGAAACTTGATATATGATGCTTATAGCATAATTTCACCTTTCCCCGAAAGTCTCACAAATGTAACCATAGGCGATAAGGTAACATCGTTGAGTACTGCTTTGTTCAGTGGTTGTTGGTTGCAAACCATCAAGTTGGGCAAGAATGTTACAGAGATTGGCGACTTTGCTTTCCAAACTTGCCAATACTTGCAAACGATTGAATGGAACGACAAGGTGAATTATATAGGTCAATACGCCTTCTACCAATGTAACAAGCTCGAGAAAATAGAGTTGCCTGCGGGCATTCAAACAATCAATTATGCTACATTTGGCGAATGTTACAACTTGAAGAGTGTGGTAATACCGGCCGGCGTAAATTATATCGCGGAATATGCATTCTACGAATGTAACAACTTGAGTAGCATAGAAGTGAAAGCCACAACACCTCCCACATTGCAAAATAAGAATATCTTTACAGATGCTACCTACCACAGTTGCCAATTGATGGTGGAATATGGTTGTTTAGATGCCTACAAAGATGCTCTATATTGGAATGAATTCCGACACATCGTTGAGCGTAGTAGCGACGATTACTTTACGATAGACAATGTAAGCGCAAGTCGTGGTAGCTGCGTAACAATACCTGTCGAACTCGTCAATAAGAATGTAATATCGAGCTTCCAAGCCGACTTGTACTTGCCCGCCGGTATTGAGTTGATGAAGAAAAATGGCGAATACCAACTCGAATTGAGTAGCCGTGCCACCACATCGCACATCATCACTGCTGCCGAGCAAAGCGACGGCGCCATACGCATCTTGTGCTACTCTTCGCAAGTAGAGCCTTTGGCCGGAAATGATGGCGATTTGTTCTCTATGGCTATCGAAGTTGCATCGAACTTCAATGGTGATAGCTACATACAAATGAAGAACATCAAACTCATAAGCCCCGACAACACTGAGTATAGTGCTTCGGAACTCAATATTGAGTTGTTACTCACTGCCGGAAGCAAAGGCGATGCCAATAGCGATGGTATCGTGGATATTGCCGACATCAACACCGTAGCCGGTTATATTATATCGCCTGCAGGCCGCCAAATAAACCTCACCCAAGCCGATGTGTCGGAAGATGGCGATGTGAATGTGATAGACCTTGTGGGTGTGTCGAATATAACCCTGGGTGAGATGGCTCCGCAAGCTGCAAAAGCAAAACAAAACACTGAGAGCGAGACAATAGAACTCGCCATAGGTAACTTCAATATGAGCGCAGGTAGCTCATATGAGGTAGCTGTGATGCTCGATAACAGTATGGAACTGACAGCCTTCCAACTCGACATCGTATTGCCCGAAGGTTTGAGCATACAAAAGACCAATGGTGTATATGACATTGCCTTGACATCGCGCAAAGCCAACCACATCATCCAATCGGCCGATATGATAGGCAATTCGATGAGAGTACTGGCATACTCTGCCTCATCGAAGTCATTTGCCGATAACAACGGAGAGTTGTTCACATTCACCGTCGTTGCCGACAATGGCTTTAAGTGTGGCGATATTGCAGTGAAAAATATTGTATTCTCGCAAAAGAATATGACCGCACACAAATTGCCCAACGAGTATATAGCGATAAATGGCGGAAACAGTGTTGATGCAACCGAAGCCGACAACTATACAGTGAGCACCACAAACGGACATATATGTATCAAGGGTGCTGACCTTGATAGCGCAGTATATATATATTCGGTAAACGGTCTATTGGTACACAGCACTACTGTTGCCAATGTATCGACTATAGACTTGCAACACGGTGTATATATCGTGAGAGTAAACAACAGCGTTAGTAAAGTGATTCTATAAGCATCGCTAACCTAAATTGGCTAAGTGCCATGTCGGAAATCGACACGGCACTTTTTTGTATCTCATCATAACAGGCCTCACACCTATGCACTGCTTGTTATTCCGGCTCTTAATGACTCACTTTGCACCTCTCTCAAACTTTCTTTACACACACCCAATCGATCCTCTGCACGTTACATCAAGAACAGCAACAACACACTCTTTATACATTCTTCAAAGGCTCATTTATCATACGCTATCTACCCATATCCCTCCCATCGGCATACCCCACCCTGCTATGAGATTACTATTTTGACCAATAGGCCTCACCATTGTACGCTATAAACAGACAAAAAAACTCTCCATTGCTATGCAACAGAGAGTTTTAGTGGTATAGGGTTATTAAAACGATTACATACCGTCTTCGATGTTCCACACAAAG
>JAFZDG010000290.1 GCA_017561285.1 Bacteroidaceae bacterium | reverse complement strand
TTACCATCAAGTACAATAATGTGCGAGTCGATCATACCACCCTCACCTTCGATAACCGATTTATTGTATTTTTGGAACATATACATAGCACTCAACTTGAAGTCTTTTGTCAACTTCTTGCTAAGCTCGATACCGGCCTCGGCATAGAACAAATCGCCCATACCGAAGAACGATGATGTATAACCATTCGAACCCATAACACCATATTTACCTACAGGTGCATTCGACAAGTTACCATCTACGAAGTTGCGTTCGATGTCATATACAAGCGATCCGCGCAATACAAGGTCGGTTCCATACTTACCACCCAAAGCAGTCTTGCGGGGGAATTTATAGCGGAACTCACCTTGAAATGCCCACTCACCCATCAATTGGGTTGCATAGGGATAGAGAGCAGCCAATGCATAGGTATGTTGGTAAGTAAATGCGGGCAAGTAGTTGATGTAGCACGATGACGATACGGGGTCGGCACTACGCTCGGTACGGAAAGCAAAGTTGTCGCTACGCTTGGCTTGAAGGAAGAAGCTCAAACCTTTTTGTGAATATGAGGCCGACAACATAGCCACTTGACCGGGCTTGTAGATATAACCATTGCTTGCTGTGGGGTCATTGGCTTTATAGGCATACTCGGCCAACAAGTCGAAACCACCCACACCAAATTTAACGCGAGCATCAAATGCACCTACATTTTCGGGAAGATTGAGGCGATATTGCGGTGTAGCATATATCAACTCATCCTTTTCGTGACGCGACACATACGAAGCACCCAAAGTCAAGCGCAAATCATTTTCCGACATACACTTAAACCACTCCTCGAATGTCATTTCCACGTCACCACCCCAAATGGCAGCATCGGTCCACTCCCAATAGTGACGTTGAATACCACCTAAGGCTTTCAAGCGCACACCGGGAAGAATCGAAGTCTTCACACGACCACCAAGTATGGCATTATCAACACCGAGCGAACGCTCTTCGTAACCATACAACACGAAACCGCTACCAAATTGCTCATAGAAAGTACCGGCCGTAATTTCGGTCTTGGCAACATTACCTGTTACAAAGAAATGAGGAATACCCCAACCTTTGAAATCGGCTTCGAAGCCGGGCAGAGGAAATTCCAAAAACTCACCACGCAAACCGGCCGAAATATATTGGCTGTGCACATTGAGTGTGAGATATGTATTGGTGTTAAAATCACCGGTATATTCTGTACCGATAGCCTCATCTTGTTGAGGAACGAGCATATCGCTCTGAATACTACCGGTAACAGTAGCCGTGCCCAAGTCTACGGCATACATACCGAGACTTGCGCACGCCATTAATGCGAGTGCTATGTGTTTTTTCATAGACTGTCTGTATTCGTCTTATACAAAGATTATTTTTTAAGCAATTCTCTTACAGCTTCAATAAGGTGCTCTTCAGAGCCATCGGTATATTGAGTGCGAGTCTCAACGATGTTATTTTTACCATCAATAATAAATACAGTGGGAACCATATTTACACCCATTGCACGTTTAAAGTCGCCGTTAGGATCGAGCAACACCTCATACTCATAACCTTTACTGTTTACGAGAGGTTTAACTTTTGACTCATCTTGAGCTTTGTCGATTGAAACTGCGATAAGTTTTACGCCGGTCTCATCTTGCCAATCGGCATACACTTCGTTAACAGCATCAAGCTCACGCAAACAAGGTTTACACCATGTAGCAAAGAAGCTGATAATGTAGGGTTTACCACCATTATTAAGCTTGGCAGTATCAACACGTTTACCATTGATGTCTTTCAACTGTACCGAAGGAAGTTCAGCAAAGGCCGACACACTCAAAAACAATGCCATTACGGCTAACAAAAACTTTTTCATAACTATATGTTTATTTTATTAATATTTCTACTCTTTATGACTCAAAAGCAACAATTTGGTTTAATTACATTTGCAAAAATATAATTCTATAAGCATTTCAACCCTTTTCACAACTCACACCAAACGTCAAAAGCCACTTTTTCAGTGCAAAGATAATAAACTTCCGTTACAACTATACAATAATAACGTATTTTTATTATTTCTTAATTATACAGAGAGAGGCTTTTCTATATAATTTTAGTTATGCGAGTCTTGATAAGTCTTGGCCAAACCACCCTCCGAAGTCTCTTTATAGAGATTGGGCAAATCATGGCCCGTTTCACGCATAGCCTCTACCACATTATCAAATGGCACACGATGACGACCATCGGAGAACATAGCAAACGTGCTGGCATCATAGGCACGTGTGGCTGCAAATGCATTGCGCTCTATACAAGGTATTTGCACCAATCCACACACCGGATCGCAAGTAAGTCCCAAATGGTGCTCAAGTCCCATCTCGGCGGCATATTCAATCTGCGAAATAGATCCGCCCGACAACTGACAAGTGGCGGCTGCAGCCATTGCACAAGCCACACCAATTTCGCCTTGACAGCCCACTTGAGCGCCCGATATAGAGGCATTGTGTTTCACCACATTACCAAACAAACCGGCCGTAGCCAAAGCACGCAAGATGCGCGACTCGGGTATATTAAACTGTTCTTTCATATAATACAATACCGCAGGCAGCACACCACACGAGCCACATGTAGGAGCTGTAACTATCGTACCACCCGAAGCATTCTCTTCGATAACCGCAAGAGCAAAAGAGTACATCAATCCACGATTATATAGCTGGCGAACAGAATTTTGCGCATGGATGTAATAATCGCCGGCTTTACGGCGAACACCCAGCCCTCCGGGCAATACACCCTCGGCATCAAGACCACGCTTGATAGCCTTCTGCATCATATGCCACACCTCGGCAAGATAGGTCCATATCTCAGGACCTTCGCATTGTTCCACATACTCCCAAAAGCTATAACCTCGGCTTTGACACCACTCCTGTATTTCGCTCAATGTATTCTTATTATATACATCAGCATCAGCCGCAGCATCATCACTCAAGGCTCCGCCACCTACACTGAATGTTGTCCACGACCGCAATACGGCACTATGCTCATCCAAAGCCTCAAACTTCATTCCATTGGGATGTTGTGGCAACACCTCATTAGGCCGCCACTCAATGGTCATAGGCGCTACTTTCGACAACACCTCTGTAATAGCCACATCGGTCAAGTGACCTTTGCCTGTTGCCGCCAAGCTGCCATACAGCGTCACTTTATAAGCTGCCGCATCGGGCGTGAGCTTCAAAAACTCTTGTGCTGCGCGGCGTGGAGCCATTGTATGGCTACTCGATGGTCCCTGCCCTATGCGATAAATATACTTGATAGATTCCATACTTCAATATTTACCCACAAAAGTATAAAATCTTGACCACAAAAAACAAAAAGCACCGAAATCTCTCTACTTTTTCACATAATTTTTGTTGTATCAACGAGCAAAACCCAAAAAGGGCCGACGAAAGATTGTGCCATCAAAATATTATTAGTACTTTTGCAACGTTTATACACATTTATAAAACGATGAAAAAAACATTAACTATCTTAGCTCTTATCGCCACCATATTCACATCTTGCAAATCGGCTAAAGATGTGGCATATATGCAACAAATAGAGGAGTTACCCATAGAAACGCTGCAACAAGCGCCCAAAGTTCCCGACCAAATAGTGATGCCCGGAGACTTGATAGATATAACCATTATGGCAACCGACCGCACATCGGTGCAACCCTTCAACCGCCGCGTTGTGGATATATTGGCCACCGGCACTTCACTCTCGGCCGAAGAGCTCAATTACTATCTGGTTGATAACAACGGCTATATCGATATGCCGGTTATAGGTCGCATCAAAGTGCAAGGTATGACCAAAAGCGAGCTTGAAGAGTACGTACGTCAACAAATTTATCCCAAATACATTCACGAAGTACCCTCTGTAACGGTTCGATTTGAAAATTTCCGAGTATCGGTACTGGGCGATGTACAAAAACCCGGTTCGTACACCATCCCCAACGAACGCGTAAACATACTCGAGGCACTTGCTATGGCCGGAGACCTCAACATAACCGGCCGCCGCGACAACGTACTATTGGTAAGAGTCAATGCCGATGGCTCTCGCAATGCCGTACGCATCAACCTCAACGACAAAGACCTTATTTTGTCGCCCTATTTCTACTTGCAACAAAACGATGTGATATATGTTGAGCCCAACGAGTCGAAAGCTGCAAGTTCGGTGGTAGTACCCCCCACAGCATCATTGGCTATAAGCGTCACCGGCGCAGCCATCTCTGCGGCATCACTCATTATGACAATTCTGACATTCTCTAAATAATTAAATATTGATGGAAAACTATCAATCGCAATACCAACCCGACAAACAATCGGAGGAACAAGGATTTGACACAACTCTTTTCTTTTTAGAGTGTCTCACAAAATGGAAATGGTTTGTACTGAGCCTTGTCATTATGCTTGGAGCAGCCACATTCTACATTCTGTGCCAAGTAC
>JAFZDG010000289.1 GCA_017561285.1 Bacteroidaceae bacterium | reverse complement strand
AGTTCTTCTTTCATCTCGCGTGATATTTGGTTGGCACGTTTGGCAATGATGCTCACTGTTTCATAAACGTTGCCTGTGTCTTCCGACAAGCTTATCATGTCGCGAGTTACGGTGTTGGTGGGGGCGTTTGATTTTTTATAATCCATAGTGCTTGTGTTATATAGTTTTTCTTTTAATTCTTTACGTATCGGCTGGCTATTTTGAATATCTGCTCGGCTTCTTTTGCGTTGGCTCCGTCGGGAAATTCGTTGATAAATGAATAGTATTCATCTATGACGGCGCGGAAACGCTCGGGCTTTTTCTCCTCAAAACTTTGCGATGCTTCTTGATATTTCGACTTGAGTATAAGCATCATCAATGTCTCTTTGTACTTGGTATAGGGGTATTCTTTGAGTGTGTTTTCGGCTGTAATGATGGCCGATTGGTAGTTGTTACCCATATAGTTGCCCAGGTTATAATAGAGTTGTGCATTGAGTACCTCTTTATATACGAGCTTGTCTTGCAGCTCAAAGATTATGTTTTGAGCCTCGGGAGCTTTTTCGCTGCGGGGGTAGTAGTCGATAAATTGTTGCATCTCTTCAATGGCCTTGTATGTACCACTCTGATCGAGACGAGGGTCGGGCGAGTCGAGGTAGTAGCCATATCCGCAGTAATAACGTGCCAACTCGGCATATTCGCCACGAGGGAAGTTGCGATAGTAGGCTTTGAAGTATTCGCCTGCGGTGAGGTAGTCTTTGTTTTCGTAATAGCTGCGAGCCAATAGGTACAAGGCCTCTTCGGCTTTGCTCGAACCTTTATAGATGGTTACAAGCTCTTCGAGCAGGGTTGCACATTCGAGGTATTTGCCCTTCTCGTAAGCATCTTTGGCATACTCATATTTCAGCTCATAGTCGGTGCTTTTACGCACTTTCTCAAACTCTCCACATGAGGCTAATAGCAATGTCAAAAGTGTAAAAATAACTATCTTTCGCATACGTATATAAATTACCGAACTGCAAAGTTACACAATCCTGCCAAATAAAACCAATTTAAGATGAATTTTTAACGATTTAAAGGGTAGATTTGTTGTAACGGTGTAGTGAAACGGTGTGTGAGGTGCTATTATCATTCGTGTTAATTAGTCGTATTGCTATAAATTTTTGCATAAATTAAACTTTGAGCGATTGAAAAATAATTATGTATATCTTTTTTCTTTTACTATCTTTTTGTATATTTGCAATGTATAATAAAATGAACTGCTTTATGGAAAACGGAAAAAGAATTGTACGTCCTCGTGACGGACGAAAAGTAGCCGGTGTGTGCGCTGCGTTTGCCAACTTCTTTGGTTTGGATGTTAGCATTATCCGCATTGTGTGGTTGTTGGCTCTATTGTTGGCCGGTACCGGATTGTTTGCATACCTCATCTGCTGGTTGGTAATACCCGAGGAGGGCCGTTAATAGCGTGTAGCCGTTATGGAGTTTAAGTTGGTTTCTCCCTTTGCACCCACAGGCGACCAGCCCGAGGCTATATCAGAGTTGAGTAGAGGTGTCTTAGATGGCACTTCTGCTCAGACTTTGTTGGGTGTAACCGGCTCGGGCAAGACCTTTACAATGGCCAATGTCATAGAGCGTGTACAAAAACCAACCCTTATACTCAGCCACAACAAGACGTTGGCTGCGCAGTTGTATAGCGAATTTAAGACGTTTTTCCCCGACAATGCCGTACATTATTTTGTGTCGTACTACGACTACTATCAGCCCGAGGCATATATACCTACTACCGATACTTACATCGAGAAGGACCTGGCTATCAATGATGAGATAGACCGTCTGCGACTGGCTACGACATCGGCTCTGTTATCGGGGCGTAAAGATGTTGTGGTCGTATCGTCTGTGTCGTGTCTTTATGGTATAGGTAATCCGCAAGATTTTCACTCCAATGTCACCGAGATAAAAGTGGGCAGTCGCATAGATCGCAACGATTTTTTGCGTCATTTGGTCGATGCTCTTTACTCGCGCAACGAAGTAGAGTTTAAACGTGGTACTTTTCGTGTCAAGGGCGATACGGTAGATATATACCTGGCATATGACGAAACGGCGTTGCGTGTGACATTCTGGGATGATGAGATTGAGAGTATTGCAACTATCGATCCGGTATCGGGTATGCGCCTTGCATCGTTTGAGGT
>JAFZDG010000288.1 GCA_017561285.1 Bacteroidaceae bacterium | reverse complement strand
TATTATAGTTGCCATATCAACTATTGCACATTACAATTATTATAAAGTTCAAAGTTAATCATTTTTGGGAATATACCCTAACAACATTCATATATTTGTAAAAGTTTTATAAATTAAGAGTTATTTTTAGCAGTCGACAACATTCCACACGCAGCAAAGATATCTTCTCCACGAGAGGCCCTTATCGTTGCCGTAACACCGCGCTCATTGAGACGATCTCTAAATGCCTCTATTTGCGTCATATCGGAGGTTTTCAAATCGACACCGGGTATGGCGTGAAAACGTATAAGGTTAACAAGACATGGAATACCTCCGAGTAACTTTACCAACGCATCGGCATGCTTTATAGAGTCATTAAAATCACGAAATACGATATATTCAAACGACAATCGGCGCTGATGACTCCAATCGTACTCTCGCAGTGTAGCTAACAACTCCTTGATTGGGAAGGCCTTCTCTACCGGCATTACCTCGCCACGTTGCTCGGGATAAGGTGCATGAAGACTGAGTGCCAAATGACACTCGGTTTCTTCTATAAAGCGCCGCAATCCCGGTCGATAACCAATGGTAGATACTGTAATACGGCGCGGACTCCATGCCATACCCCACGATTCGGTAAGAATACGCAATGCCTTGAGCAACTCCTCAAGATTATCAAGTGGCTCACCCATACCCATAAAGACAAGATTGGTAAGTGTTTCGCTCTTGGGCACAGAAACTATCTGATTGATAATCTCATGCGAAGTAAGGTTACGTGTGAAACCTTGCTTTCCTGTCATACAGAAATAACAATTCATCTTACAACCCACCTGCGACGATACACACAAGGTGGCACGCTGACGGTCGGGTATATACACAGCTTCAACGCCCGAGGTTGCTCCCACATCATACAGATATTTGGCGGTTCCATCTATCGACTGCATAGCGTGTGAGGGCGCATAATAGCCCACATCATATGTTTCAGCAAGCAGCGCACGATGAGCCTTAGATATGTTGGTCATTGCCTCAATATCGTTTACGCGGCGCACATATATCCATTGTGCCAACTGCTTGGCAGCAAACGAAGGCATACCACACGAGGCTGCTACTTCCTGCAACTCTTCGAGCGTCTTACCTACAAGATGTTGTTTTTCCATATACAAAGCCTTGTTTATAGAAGAAAAAGAGCGTCTAATTACTTAGTTTAGACGCTCTTATAATTATTTACAAAAATTCTATTAGAAGAAACGAACCAACGTATTCTCGATATTGGCCTTATCTTTAAGAACCTCGATAAATTGGTTGGCAGCGCTTACATATTGTTGCTCCAAACGAGTCATCTCTGTAGTCTCATCATAAGGACGAGAAGCAGGATTCTCATTTACAACTTGCAACACATACACACCGCGATTACCGGCAACGGGAGCCGAAACTTCACCTACTTCAAGACCTGAAGCAGCACCGGCAACGATAGGCTCATAACCCAAACCAGCAATGCTGGGTGATGCTACCGATACAAACTTAACGGTATCAACCTTAGCATTCATAGCTGCGGCATATGCCTCCATAGTGGCGGGAGTTACTGTTGACAATTGCTTAGCAATCTCTTCGCTTTTCTTATTGCGACGAACTGCTGTGGTGAGCATACCTTCCATATCTTCCATAGGACGATAACCCTCTTTCACAACCTTCTCGAGCATAGCAACTACATAACGGTCGCCAATCTCATATATTTCCGACAAAGCACCTTTCTTGGCATTGAAAGCCCAGTGAATAATTTGACGGCTGTTTTGCATACCGGGAAGTGCTGTTTGCGATGCTTGACAATCGGCGGGTACACAAGTATAACCTGCAACGTATGCGCTATCGGCAAATTGAGCTACAGTATTATATTTAGCAACATAAGAAGAGAGGTTGTTGTAAAGAGCTGTCTCTGTATCTACACTGGGTACAACACCAATGGTAAGAGTTGCTACTTTTGCTTTAGCTACAGGAGCAGAGCGTTTTACAACTTTGGCAATGTGTTGCACACCACCAAGACTTGAAGTCTTGAAGAAACCGTTACCGGCAGCAAATACATCGTTAACGAAGTCACGACCAAGACCGGCATACAAGCTCTCTGTAACAACGAAATCGTTCATTACATTTACATCCTCGTCAAGAGCTTCGAAGCTACCACCGGCAACCAATACATTATATATACTATCGATGCGAGTATCACCCATAGGGAAGCTTGCAACTTGGATAGTAATTGAATCAGGAGCGGTTTTTGTACCCATCAAACGATACATAGTGTAAGCCTCATTGGCAAATGCAGGAGCGGTAGCATCACCTACTTGAGCACCCTCTACAAAAGCTTTCATCTCGGCGGGCATAGTGCTTACTGCTACATATACATCCTCATAAGGAGTATCTGAGTTGTTATCTACGATAGTAGCAACATCATCGGTTGTAGCAAAAACCTCTTGCAACATATTGATTTGCTCCTCAACTTTTGCATAATCCTCTGTCGAAGGTTTAACATCAACGGCGATGTAGCGGATTGTGCGAGTTTCGGGCATTTCATAACGAGCCTTCATATTGTCATACTCGGCTTTCATATCCGAATTAGACACGTTGATAGTAGAGTCGGCAATGGTGGTGTAGGGTTGCATAGCATAAGCAACATCTACCGAACGTGTTTGAGCTGCAAATGTCATCTCTGCATCAATCTTGTTAGGCTTCAAAGCAGCCATCAACAAGTTGGTAAATTTCTCATAAGCACGAGATTGACGAATTTGACCTTCCATATCAAGCCATGCTTGACGTTGTGCGGCAATTTGTTGCAATTGAGCGGGATCGGTATAACCGTTCTCCTCGGGGTGGAATACAACACTCAGGTAGTTGTCAAGTGCTTGACGGTCGAATGCACCGGTTGCGGGATCGGTAAATGCAGTTACAATCTCTTGGTGAATGTTGTTACCTGTGAGCATATCTTGAAGCTCGGCATCCGATACCGAAATACCTACTGCAGCAAGCTCTTCTTGAAGAAGTTGCTCGTTGATCATTTGGTTGTAAACATCCATTTGAATAGATGCCGACATACCATCAGGCATTGTCATACCACTTTGTTGATACATGGCCTGCATTTGCTCGGTACGAGCATTCACACGCTCTTGATACTCTTCAACGCCAATAGCATTGCCATTGACAGTTGCAACTTTGTTTTGATTCATCATAAAGAACGACTGTCCTGAGTTGAGGAAGTCGCCAATGATAAAGGCGAGCAAAGCAAGACCTATCACTACTACAAGCAAGGCAGCTTTGCTTCTGATTTTCTCTAACGTAGCCATTTGTTAAGTTCTATTTTAGTTTTTATTTATATACTATTTTACAAGGGTGCGAATTTACAAAAAAACAGCGGATAGCCGAAATTTAAAGGCAAAAATTTTAATTAAAGTTACATTTTAGCACTTTATCAGGCTCTATCCACCTACTCAAAGCCTTCAAGAGCGTCCCCAATTGTATCTACCGCCATAGTATCGGGCTGTACAGTATCGCGTTCGATAGTAAAGATTCCGGTTGTGCGCAGTATCACATATTTGGTTATTTGCTCATTCGATCTGAAGCCCACACCTTCTATCACCTCTTCGCCATCCATAATGCGTATAGCCGAGTCGGAATATATCTGACGACTCTTTTGATCCCAGAAGAGTTGCTGCGTATCAAACTTTTTACCCTCTACATTCTCTATGTGTACATTGCCGTCAAGTCGCCACAACTGCGGCTTTTTGTAGTATATGGCCGTATCGCCCTCTATCATAGTCTCGGTAGCAAAAAGGGTATCGAACTGCTCTACATACAGTCCTTCGGGAAAATACCAATAGGGATTTTCTGTTTTTTCGCTTTCATACATATACCAAGCCGGAGCTTCTATGCGATAGCGTGTAATACCCGAATCGGAAATAAGCGTGTTGACATCGCGTGTGTATAACGATGGCAGACTATCTACATTCTCATATCCCTCTACCACTTCGGTTTTTTCGCCCGAGCAAGCGGCCAAAAATATGACACAACACAGGGCTACACTCGCTATGCGCGTGCTCCACAACGAAAATCCTTTATAGCTGCGAGATATTTTCATTTTATGACAAAAACAGGGCTACGCCAAAAGACGCAGCCCTCTTTATACTATTTGATAATTACTTCTTGATAAAGTTCTTAACACCTACACCGTTGCTGTGTACATATTGCATAATATAGGCACCGGCGGCAAGTGACGATACATTTATCTCGTTTTTGTAGCTATCGAGATTTCCGGCTTGTACTTGTGCTCCGGCTACCGAATAGATGGCATAGCTACCACCCTCTACGGGAACTTCAACGGTCAACACATCGGCAGCTACCGAGGGATACACACGCATAGCATCGCTCATTACACTCTCCACAGCATCATCGGCAACAATTTGAATGGCAAATTGCTTTTCAAAAGTCTCTCCTGTGTTTGAGTTTGTCACCTTCATAAGCAAGAACTTAAAGGCATTGCTATCGGCCACTGTCTTAGTCGAAACGAGTTTACCATCTACTACCTGATAGGGTGATGTCGAATATTTACCGGCGAGGTTTTTGGGACCGAACAACTCAAACTCAAATGAAGCTTCGGCATCCTCACACAATACTGTTACGTCGGCTAATGCTACTCCGGCTTCAGTACCCAATACAAATCGTTTTGTACTCAACTCTATACCATAGGGGGCTGTGGTGGGTGTACCTACACCCAAGATAGCAGTATTATAGTCGGGGAATGTCATACCTTGATAGGCATCTTCCATCTTATCTATATCGAAGTAGCCATTACCATAGCCGCCCCAACCCCAGTTGACGTGTATTTTTTGTGTCGATTTTTTCCATCCATCAAGGTTCCAGCAGTGACCACCTTTTTCGCCACTACCAAAGTAAATAACAACACGACCTAAAGTTATATCTTTGAGCAACAACTCCAACCAGCCCGAGGGGTTTTTATCCTTTTCAACAAAGATAAGTGCATTGGCATCATAACAGAAATTGCGCGCCAAAGCATCCTTTACAATCTTGTTGCCGGCTCCCGATCCTTCGGGTGTATAACCCATCTCTACCGACACACCACAGTGATACAACAAACGAGCTATCTCGTCCATATCGCCATTATCCATAGCATCCCAATCATAGGGTGCCTCTTCATCGTAGTTGATACTCAACATACCCACGCCATCGCAGTTGTATGAATATTTACCCACTGCTGCAACGGGGAAGTGTTGCACCATCATAGCTTGTGTCATGGCTACTGCCACACAACCCACCAAACATTTGTCGCCATTGACTGTGGGGCAATATTTGTTATACGGATCGCCTTGCGAAAGATCCAATTCGATAAGGGGTGCTACATCGGGCACATCAATTTCAGCAACTGCCTTGCGACGATTGGCACGTTCCCAACCTTCGTGTTTCACATCGGCTTGCTGTTGGGCTCTCTTCACAATGCTGTGCGCACACACTTCGAGGGCGGCTTGCATAGGTGCGGGAGCTATATAACAATCGGTTGTATTATAACCGATAATAGGATCGGACGATGATTGAGCCGATACAATAGTCCAACCACCACCATTATACTCTACTACATAATAGGCTGGAACGCCTTCAAACTCAACAAGGCGCACCTCGGCATCTGTGGCACCTCGCCACTCGTCATCGAGTGTCATATAGTTATCGGCGGTTTGTTTGGCCACTTCGGGCGTGATTACCTCAGCTTGCGATACTACTCCCATTACCGACATAAGAGCGGCAGCCAATAGAGCAAATGTTTTCTTCATATTCATTTTTAGGTTTGCGTGTTAATTATTTCGAGGTGCAAAGAAAAGAAATTAAGACTGATTATGCAAATTGCCCGACTCTTTTCCGCATTTTTTTTACATTTAATAAAAAAAGGCAAGGATAGAACACTACCCTTGCCTGCTATTTCTACTGGATAATCTCTTATTTTTTGATAAAGGTCTTTACACCCACGCCACTATTATGTACATACTGAAGGATGTAAGAACCTGCCGACAAATTGTTTACATTTATCTCATTCTTGTAGTTATCGAGGCTACCGGCTTGCACCTGTGCTCCGGCTACCGAGTAGATAGCATAGCTGCCACCTACGACAGGCACTTCGATAGTTACCACATCCGATGCGATTGAGGGATATACACGCATGGCATCGCTCATAACACTCTCTACGGCATCATCGGCTACTATCTGAATAGCGAATTGCTTTTCATACGACTCGCCGGAATTGGCATTAGTAACCTTCATCAACAAGAACTTAAAGGCATTGCTGTTGGCAACAGTCTTAGTCGATACGAGTTTGCCATCGACCACCTCATAGGGCGAAGTTGAGTACTTACCTGCGAGGTTTTTGGGACCGAACAATTCAAATTCAAATGCTGCCTCGGGATCTTCGCAAGCCACCTCTATATCGGCAAGCACCACACCGGCTTCGGTACCTTCTACAAATCGGGTTGTGCTCAACGACAAGCCATAAGGTGCGGTTGTGGGTGTACCCACACCCAATACGGCTCCATTCAAATAGGGGAAACTCATATTTTGGTACTTATCTTCCATAGCGTTTATCTTGAAGTAGCCATTACCATAGCCACCCCAACCCCAGTTGACGTGTACCATTTGTGACGATTGTTTCCAGCCATCGAGGTTCCAGCAGTGACCACCTTCGTCGCCTTGACCACGATATACGATTGCGCGTCCCAACATAAGCTCATCGAGCAATATCTCGAGCCAAGCCTCATCGGTTTCGGGTTTATCTACATAGTGAACCAGGTTTTTATCGTATCCGAAGTTGCGAGGGAGGGCGCTGGCCACATTAACGGTTTGTGTACCCGAACCATCTATACCATACACCATATCTACCGACACACCGCAGTGGTACACCAAACGTGCTATTTCATCATAGTTACCGGTTTCGGGGCTGGCATACATGGCATCCCAGTCATAGGGTTTCTCGCTATCGTAGTCTATACTCAACACACCCACATCGGGGCAACTGTAGCTATACTTGCCATTGGGGCGCTCGGGGAAGCGTTGCACCATCATAGCTTGTGCCATACCCACTGCCACACAACCTACC
>JAFZDG010000287.1 GCA_017561285.1 Bacteroidaceae bacterium | reverse complement strand
TCGGTACCGGGTACCCAACAAGCATTTTTGCCTTCCATACGAGCGCGGCGCACGAGAATGTCTTGGATGGTATTGTTGAGCATATGGCCCATATGTAATATACCTGTTACATTGGGAGGGGGTATGACAATCGTATAAGGTTCGCGACTGTCGGGTTTTGACTCGAAGAGTTTGTGCTCCAACCAGTAGTTGTACCATTTCGACTCTACTTCATCGGGCATATACTTTGTAGCCAGTTCTTTGTCCATAGTGTTGAATTTTATATTTTGTTTATTTTATTTTCGTTCTTAGGTCCGGTGGATTTGAATTGATACAAAACCGCGCAAATTTAATAAAAAAAGTTTGAAAATTCAATTGTTTATGGCCAATAAGTGATGGCGATAAATTGAATAAAATGAAATTATGTGCTATATGGTGTATCGGTTATTTTGACTTTTTGGGCTTACCGTATTTTTCGACATCCGATTTTACCCACTCGGGGAAGTCGGTGGTTATAAAATCAACTCCCAGATTGATGGCATTGACCATCTCTTCCTCTCTGTTTACGGTCCAAGCATTGACCGTAAGGCCTAAGTCTTGCGCTTCTTGTACCCACTCGGGGTGTTCGTCAAATGTGCTGAAGTGATAGCAGATGCCTGTAAAGCCATACTCTTTGGCTTGTGCCGGTGTGATGTCGCCGCCCATATAGGCAACCTTTGCCGATGGGTTGAGGCGCAAAATCTCGCAGCAGACGTGATGGCTGAATGATGTGTACTCAACGAGGTTTTGGACTTTTTTATCGGCTACCAATTCAAGTATTTTGGTTACCATTGCTGTTTCGCGTTCGGGTGTGAGGTCACTCTTGACATCGACTACGAGCTTGGTATTTGCACGTATCGAGCCCAATTCAAAATAGTCGGCCAGCGTTGGAATAAACAAGTCGTTGAATAGTCCGTGTACATGAATATTTTCGTAGTTGGCTTTGCGAATGTCTTCGATGGTGTCTAACATATTGTCGTGAAAGACGATAAGTTGGCTGTCGGCTGTCATGTGTACATCAAATTCCGAGCCGTAAATGCCTATTTTCATCGCTTCGTGGAGCGACTGTAGCGAGTTTTGCAATCCTTCGGCTTTAAGCCAATAGCCGCGATGGGCTATCACTTGGGTAGCCGGAATTGGTGGTTCGGGTGGCCGGTTTGGTAGGAATAATTGGATAATAATAAAGATAGCTACAAAAAATGATGCTATACTTGACCATAGATAGAATTTCTCAAGATCCATAATGATATAATTTATACGCGTTGTATGTATTATAAAACTATCCCGAGTATGTGTGTGGTATTCTCGGGATAGTTGGTATGATTTTTAGTACAGGTATCTATTAAATAGCTGTTGACGATGGTACTTCGGTGGCTCTCTTTTCGGTTGGTTTGGGTGCTTTTTTTACTTGTTCGTTCGATAGGATACTATCAACTACAAATACACTGTGTCCGCGCCAGGGGAGTGTGCCATGATACTCTTTGTACTGCAATTCGACTTTCTCGCCGCTCATGCGCATGAGTTTCTTGGCGAGTTCTTCGTTCTCAACGGTAAAGGTAAAGTGATTTGACTCTATCTGACCTTGTCCCGAAGAGACAACACCTTCCATAATAAGCTTGCCCTCGTAGGTCTTGAAAATGTCGCCTTTGAGTACCACAAAGTTCAAAACGCCACTTTTCACACCTTCGCCAAATACCGAATAGTATTTCCAGTAGAAATAACCACCGCCACCTAAGATGAGTAGTAGCAACAGACCGCAGCCTATGTTTCTCAATGACTTGACGATGGGATTGATTCCGGTTTTAGTGGGTTTGCTTTCGGGTGTTGTATTGTTATTTTCGGTATTCATACATATTATTTTTCAACGGGAATATTCTCGAGTGTTGCGCAGAGTATTTTCCAGAAATTCTCAACCGAAGCGATATTAACTTGTTCATCGGGAGAGTGGGGGAACTTGATGGTAGGACCAAACGAAATCATATCCAATCCGGGATAAGCCGCACCGATGATACCGCACTCAAGACCGGCGTGCATCATTTTCACTTCGGCCTCTATGCCCAATACTTGGGGGTACAAGGGGCGCATGGTGTGAAGGATGGGCGATTGTAAGTTGGGCTCCCATCCGGGATATGCACCGTCAAAAATAACTTTGGCACCGGCAAGGGCAAAGGTACTCTCGATTTCCGATGCAAGGGCATATTTTTGAGTTTCGCTTGAGCTGCGTGCCAATATTTTAACTTCGGCAATACCATCGTTTGCTGTTACGATAGAGAGGTTGGATGATGTCTCTACTACCTCTTGTGCATCGGGAATCATACGATACACACCATTGTGGCATGCTACGATGGCATTGATGAGGTCGTCTTGAGCCGGCTCGGGCATAAGTTTCTCGGGCATTTCGGTCTCGGTAGCTGTGAATGTGAGGTTTTTCTCGATAAAGCCGTATTCGTGCTCGAGTGTGTGTTTGAAATCGTTGACGAAGGCAAGGAATTTCTTGGCGCGAACTTCGGGTATAACGATAATGGCTTCGGCCTCACGAGGAATGGCATTGCGAAGCGTACCACCTGAGTATGATGCCAAACGAGCGCTGTGGCAACCTACGGCTATTTTCAAGAAGCGGAACATAGCTTTGTTGGCATTGAGACGTTCGAGTTTGATGTCAACACCCGAGTGTCCGCCCAATAAGCCACCGATAGCAATTTTGTAAGCTACGTAGTTGTCGAGTTGAGCGCATTCGTTTTCTTGGTAGCGGAATGTTGCTTCGATGTCCAAACCTCCGGCACAGCTCATATACAATTCGCCATCGGCTTCCGAGTCGGTATTCAACAAAATTTTACCTTTCAATATGCCTTGTTCTATACCTTTGGCACCGTACATACCGGTCTCTTCATCGCGAGTGATGAGGGCTTCAATAGGGCCGTTTGCAATATCTTTGGCTTCGAGAACGGCCAATATGGCAGCAACACCTATACCGTTGTCGGCACCGAGTGTAGTGTCGGTAGCTTTAACCCATTCGCCATCGATGCGAGGGAGGATGGGATCTGTCTCGAAGTTGTGGTTGGTAGCTTTGTTGGCTTGGGGTACCATATCGTAGTGGGCTTGAAGGATAACCGGTGTGCGATTTTCCATACCCGGTGTAGCAGGCTTGCGAATTATGACATTGTCGGCCTTGTCGCGGTATGTTTCAAGTCCAAGTTCATGGCCTACCTCCATCAAGTAATCGGCTATCATAGCGGTGTGTCCCGAAGGATGGGGTATGCTACAAATTTTTGCGAAATATTTCCAAATCGCTTGAGGGTTGAGGTTGGTGATTTCTTGTGTCATAATCATAATCTCCTTTAAAAATGTTTGTTGTTGAGTATTTAGTTTTTAAGGTTGTTTGTCTGTCTGCGCTCGCAAAGGATAGCTATTGTGGTGTATATGCCCAATAGTATGGTTACTATCATTTGTGAGCCATGTGCTACAAGAGCAAAAGCTCCTGCCTGCTCTTGGGTGAAGCCGTAGAATAGCATACCGAAAATTACGGCAGCGTGCCAAGGGCCAATGCCGCCTTGTACGGGTACGGTCATTCCTAAACTACCCAACACAAACAATACCAATGCTTGCATAATGGTAGTGTGGCTCATCCAATCGAATGCAAATATACAAATATATAATTGTAAAAAGTAGCATCCCCATATCATAATTGTATAAAAAAGGAATAAAATTTTGCCGCTTTTCATAGAGAGTACCGAGTTGAAACCTTCGGCCATATTGCGCAGGGTGCTTTGTATGCGGTTGAGAATGGGGTTGTTACCTTTGCGCATAAAGAGGTAAATAAAGATTGCTATGATGCCTACGATTGTTATATATAACCAAGGCGATGATAGCAGGTTGTGTATATTTTGTTGTGTTGTAGGGTTTTGCTCGAGAAATGAACTGACAATGCCCACTTGCGATAGGAAAACAAAACATACAATTGTGATAGCCGTAATGCCATCGACAATGCGGTCGCTCAGCATAGATCCGAATACGCGTGAAAAAGAGGCATTTTCGTGTCCGGCCATATAGGTACATCGCCACAGTTCACCGAAGCGTGGCAATACCAAGTTGAATGCATACGTACCGAAAATGGCATTGCATAGCGTGCCAAAAGAGGGGGTGATGTTGAGCGTGCGCAATTGCAATTGCCAACGCAAAGCACGCGATATGTGGCTTATGACACCGATGAGCATAGATAAGACTACCCAAAAATAATTCATATCCTGACTGAGTATGGATAGAATTTCTTTGAAGTCAAATTGTCGGTAGAGTAACCAAAATATGCCCACACCTAACATTAAAGGCAAAACATACTTGGTAATATATGATACTATTTTCTTCAAAATTCGTAAAATCCAAATATTAATTGTAAATTTGCACAATGCAAAGATAATTCTTTTCTCGAAAAAGTACACTTTCTTGAGAGTAGATTTTGAAAATATCGTAAATAGATAACACAGATGTCGGTACAAAAGAAATCGCATACAGT
This sequence comes from Bacteroidaceae bacterium, assembly GCA_017561285.1. Taxonomy (GTDB): domain Bacteria; phylum Bacteroidota; class Bacteroidia; order Bacteroidales; family Barnesiellaceae_A; genus Barnesiella_A. The sequence goes on along the minus strand of JAFZDG010000287.1, from coordinate 4,153 downwards.
AAAACCAAAGAAGGCACTTGGTCAACATTTCTTGAAAGATTATGATATAGCCCATCGCATAGCAGCCACGCTCGATGCATACAAGTCGATGCCGGTGCTTGAGATAGGCCCCGGTATGGGTATGCTCACACGTCCGTTGCTCGATAGCGGTCACGATCTTACGGTGGTAGAGTTGGACGTAGAGTCGGTAGCCTATTTGTCTATACACTTTCCGGAGTTGAAAGGTCGTATCTTGGGCGAAGACTTTTTGAAATGTGATTTATCGAAGCTCTTTCCGGGACAATTCTGTGTTATAGGCAACTATCCATACAACATATCGAGCCAGATATTCTTTAAAGTACTCGATTATAAAGATAGCATACCTTGCTGTAGCGGTATGATACAGAAAGAGGTTGCCGAGCGATTGGCATCGCCTCCCGGCAGCAAAGCCTACGGAATATTGAGCGTGCTGTTACAAGCGTGGTATGATGTGGAATATCTCTTTACAGTATCGGAACATGTTTTCGATCCGCCACCAAAGGTAAAGTCGGCAGTGATACGAATGACTCGCAATAATGTAACCTCGTTGGGATGCGATGAGGTATTGTTCAAGCGAGTTGTTAAAACAGCATTCAATCAGCGCCGCAAGACATTGCGCAACTCTCTGAAACCTTTGCTTGGAGAGCATTCGGGACAAATGACCGATGAGGTGTTCAATCGCCGTCCCGAGCAATTGTCGGTTGCCGAGTTTATAGAACTTACCCTGCGTATTGACAAGATACTGAAGGGTTGAACATAATATATTAACCACCTGAAAGGGTAAAATAAGCAATAACATGGAGCAGTTTTCACCCGAATTTTATGAAGAATTTCGCTCGATAATCGAATGCAAGGATAAAGAAAAAGCACACGAGGTGCTCAAAGATCTGCACCCTGCCGATATTGCTGCTTTATATCAGGAACTTGACCTCGATGAGGCTGAGTTTGTATATTTATTGTTGGATGCTGACAAGGCAGCCGATGTATTGCTGGAACTTGACGAAGACGAACGGCGCAAGATGCTGGAGCATCTGCCGGTAGATGTGATTGCCAAACAGTTTATCGATCACATGGAGACCGATGATGCGGTAGATGTGATGCGTGACCTTGATGAAGAGGTGCAAGAGGAGATCTTGTCGCACATCGACGACGTGGAGCAAGCCGGTGATATCGTTGACTTGTTGAAGTACGATGAAGATACCGCCGGTGGTATCATGGGTACGGAGATGGTTATTGTAAACGAAAACTGGAGTATGGCCGAGTGCGTGAAAGAGATGCGTTTGCAAGCTGAGGCCATGTCGGAGATATATTATGTATATGTAGTAGATGATGATGAGCGTCTCAAAGGTATCTTCCCGCTCAAGAAGATGATAACCAATCCCAGTGTGTCGCGTATCAAACAGGTAATGGAGAAAGAACCTGTTTCGGTAAAGACCGATACATCTATTGAAGAGGTGGCTCAAGTAATCGAAAAATATGATATCGTAGCCGTTCCGGTAGTGGATAGTATAGGCCGACTCGTGGGCCGCATTACTGTCGATGACGTAATGGATGAAGTGCGTGAGCAATCGGAGCGCGACTACCAATTGGCATCGGGTATCTCGCAAGACATTGAGAGTACCGATACGGTGTTTGACCAAACCAAAGCCCGTTTGCCCTGGTTGCTCATAGGTATTGCCGGAGGTATAGCCAGTGCAACCATTTTGGGCGGATTTGAAGGAAGTTTGGGACGACATCCGGCATTGGCACTATTTATTCCGCTTATTGGAGGTACAGGAGGTAACGTTGGTATTCAATCATCGGCACTTGTTGTGCAAGGCTTGGCTAATGGTACACTTGACATAAAAAATTCTTTGCAACAAGTAGCCAAGGAGAGTGGGGTGGCATTTATCAACTCTACTATTATATCGCTCCTGGTATTTATATATAATTTCTTCTTCTTAGATAATCAACTCATCACAATCGCAGTATCTCTATCGTTGCTTGCAGTGGTGCTATTTGCGTCAATTTTTGGTACTATCGTGCCATTGACGTTGGAAAAATTTAAGATCGATCCGGCCCTCGCAACGGGTCCCTTTATTACCATTACAAGTGACATTATAGGTGTACTTATCTATATGGGTATTTGCGAGGTGTTGTTATAATTTATGGCGATGAAAAAAACTGTATTAGATGCCGATGATGTAAAAAAAATGGCACCTTGGTTTAAGAGCGATGCCATCATCAACGGATTGCTCAAATGGCTCAATGTGGCACGTGTCAACAAGCTACATGGCGACAATTGTCATATGCAAGGTGCCGACTTTACCGATGGTATATTACGCGACCTCGATATAAAGTTGCAAATTGATGGCGAAGAGGTATTGAAAAATCTTCCGGAAGGTTCGTTCGTAGTTGTTTCCAATCATCCTTTTGGTGCATTGGATGGTGTGTCAATTGTTTCGCTCTTTGCTCGTTACAGGCCCGAATTTAAAGTGATGGTAAACAAAATGCTTATGCTCATTACGGCAATGCAACCCAACTTTATCTCGGTGCAGCCTCATACCTCTACCGAAGAGGCTCGTAAGGTGTCGATGAATGGTATTAGAGAGGCTATGCAGCACGTACGAAATGGCCATCCCATCGGATTTTTTCCGGCCGGAGCAGTGTCTAAGTTGAAGCGTGATTTTACTACCGAAGATCGCGATTGGCAGCCCAGTATTGTGCGTCTTGTCAAGCAATTTAAGAAACCCGTTGTACCCATCTATTTTTATGGTCGCAATACGCTTATGTTTTACTTTTTGCGTAGCATAACCTACTTGCTCAGTTCGTTGCGCTTGCCTACCGAGGTTATGAAAAAAGCCGGAACAACGGTTCGCGTGGCGATAGGACGACCTGTTATGCCCGAAGAGTATGCTCATATAGAGGATTTGGATGAGTTGGCACGATTCCTGAAATCGAAAACGTATGAGCTGAAGCAGGATTGATACTTGAGGTATAATGATATATGAAGCGGGGATGTAACCACCAAATGAGTTGCATCCCCGCTACGTTTAAGAAGTTATAAGAGTGATAGCTTATAGCATATCGAATGAGCGTTTTACAAATTGGCTCAAAGCCTCACCTTGAAGCATATTTTTCGACAGCAATGCCAAGTCGATAAGTTGTTTTACCAAATTGTTGCTTTGTGCATATTGGCTGTACACAGCTTCTTGTTGTTTGCGTAAGTCGGCGGCCTCATTTTCGGCACTTCTCAAAGCCTCTTTATCGGCTACGGGAATTTCATCGTCTTTTTTGTCGCGGCGTTCGTTATTGAGGCGTTCAATCTCGGCATTGACCTTATTCAGTTGCTCGGTGATGGGAGCAATGCTCTCTTGGCAAGCCTTGTCGGTGTCGGTCATAACCTTTTGGCAAAGCGGGTGGTCGGTATTGATGATGAGGTTGAATGTGTCGGGCAATTCGCCATAGAAGCTCATACCGGGTTGTATAGCAGCCATCTCTTTCATACGGCGCATATATTCGCTTTGAGTAATCATTACGGGAGTTGTGTTTTCGCCCAAAGCCTCAAACATAACCATAAATTCGCTTTTCTCGATAGCGGGTATCTGTGACTTGAAAACAGAAGTCAAAGCCTCGCGCTCTTGTGTAGAGATAGTGACCTCTTTGCTGTTTTCTTTGCGAATGAGGTTGTCGATTACATCGCTATCGACACGTACAAATCGGCTCTTCTCGAATTTTTGTTCAAGCATACCAATGTAGTGTGAGTCGAGTTGTCCATCCATCAACAATACATCGTATCCGCGAGCTGTTGCAGTCTCTATGTAGCTGTATTGTGCCGTTTTGTCGGTTGCGTAGAGATAGATGAGGTTGCCATCTTTGTCGGTTTGCTCACCGGCAATCATGGTTTTGTATTCTTCAAATGTGAAGTGTTTGTTTTCGGTATTGCTCAGGAGGGCAAATTTAGCAGCGCGCTCATAGAATTTTTCATCGCTGAGCATACCATATTCGATAAATAGCTTGATGTCGTTCCATTTCTCCTCAAACTGCTTGCGGTCGTTGTTGAATATCTCTTGCAAGCGGTCGGCCACTTTCTTGGTGATGTAGGTCGATATTTTCTTAACGTTGCTATCGCTTTGCAGATATGATCGTGATACGT
>JAFZDG010000286.1 GCA_017561285.1 Bacteroidaceae bacterium | reverse complement strand
TTTCACGAGTAGGCATCTCAACCTCACGACCTTCTACATAGAAATAATCTTCCGAAGTAATTGTTTGGTATGTTACGCCATCAAATGTATATTCAACAGCTGTGGGCGAGTATATAGTCAAGTTACCACCGCCCACAACTTCGGCGGTTGTATTGAGACGATATACCGCTTTGTCGGTGAGCAAACCGGTTTCTTCGTCCCACAAGCAGTATGAAGGAGTGGCATTATTGACCACATTCTCATATATGGCTTGCAAGTTTTTACGTGCAATAGCATCTTTATCGGCAGCCATAGCACCTTCCGAACCATAGACGCTATTGGTTTCTGACGATGTACCATTGATAACATCGGTAGGTTTACTTTGATCTTTTCCCACAGCACTTATAGAGTTGCCGGCAACAGTACAATTGGTTACAGATGCATCACTGTCAACCTTTATACCAACTGTTGAATCCTTATCACCCGATGCACCACAAATGGCTCCGGCATAGGCATCGCCTATATTTACGCCTGAATACTTATATAAAGACTTAACTGTTATATTATTATTGATGGCACTACAATTGGTAATAACGCTACTACCCGTACTTGATCCTACAAGAGCACCTGCCATATTGCAATAGTGACCGGTACTGTGATATATGTAGCTGTCGCGCACAGTAAGATTGGTTATCGTAGCACCGTTGATGGCTCCAAAGAGTCCCGATACCAAACGAACCTCTTTGGCTTTTGTCCAACCGAAGAAGCCGGTATCGAAATCTTTGTCATAGTAGATATAATAGTTTGACACAGTGTGACCTTGACCATCAAAATAGCCCGAGAAATAAAGCTCCTTTTCGGTTGTACCACCACAATCCAAACCGGTCCAAGTACCGATAGGAGTCCAGTCATGAATATTATTGAGGTTAATGTCATCTGTAAGCACAAAAGTCTCACCGTTGAAAGCTTCGCCTGCATTTACGCGCACCGCCAATCCGGCCAACTCATCGGCTGTCGAAATGATGTAACGGCCTTGAGCATCACGTTCCCATTCAGTGTCTGTACCGCCATTCCATACGCTCTCGGCCGAGACCGTAAAGATGCTCATCATAAAAGCCAAGGCCGCAAAAAATAACTTTTTCATTGTCTTTAATTCTCCTTTCTTGTGTTTGTGTTGTTGCAAGATAACAGCTTATTTATGTGCTATCATATTGCTATAAATATTTTTTACTAATCGTTACTAAACAAGTAAGCATAAAGGCCTGTTCGTTAGAAGGTGCAAAATTATATAATATATTGAAATCAAGCGAATAGAAATCTAAAATTCTTCTCATATGCTCCAATATTTTAAGAACTTTTTGCACCCATAGAACTTTGGCTAAAGCGGTTATTGCAACCGGACAACAATCTAAAAATACAAGAACAGTCGCCGGAAACTTCAATTGTCATCTCATAGAACACAGCGAGAGCGACTCTTCAAGCCGCTCTCACTGTGTATAGTTAACATTGTATTATTAGCACAATACAACTTCTATTTCCGATTCAGTCTCGGTTATAACCACTTTGCCTTCACGACCAAGCCATCCGAGAGCTGCATAGATTTCTTTTTCTTTGAGTTTGGTTGCTTTTTTGAGACCTTTCATAGTAAGCATACCCGAAGCATTGAGAGCTTCCCATACAAGACCGGCCCATGTGCCGATGATTTCTACATTCATTGTTGCATCTTTTTGGTTAAACAAATTCGTTATTTCACCGCAAATATATTGCAAGAAAATGCAATTTCAATGATTAAATGGTAATAATCACGCCATTAGAATATGCAACGCTTTGCATTAAACATTGTGCAAAAATTGCACTTACACAAAAACAATCCTACTCAAAGTCATCAAGGCTTCAACACTACTTTCATACCCTCATAGGCAAGTTGCGTATGGGCAAACTCCTCTTGTGCTTGAGCTAATAAAACATTCTCATCGCGATAACGCGATGAATAATGGCCTATGATAAGTTTTCCGACAGAAGCCATTCGGGCAAGTCGGGCAGCTTGTCGGGCTGTACTATGAAATGTTGTACGTGACATAGCCTCGGCATCATCTCCATAAGTAGCTTCGTGATACAACACATCTACACCTTCAATATAGGGTAATATACGCTCGCTGTACATTGTATCGCTACAATAGGCATATCGAACAGCCGGCGTAGGCGGCAAAGTGAGTAACTCGTTGCGTACCACAGTACCATCGGGAGCCACATAATCCTCGCCTTGCTTGATGGCTGTGCGGCAGTAGGTAGGCACATGATAGAAGTCGAGCATATCGCCTCGCAAATGCCGATCGCCTTCGGCTTCCTCAAAGAGAAAACCACACGTGGGAACTCGATGCTTGAGCGGAATAGTGCGAACCGTTACACTGCGATCGGTATAAATAGCTTCGGCCGATGATGGTGAAATAGCATTGAATCGTATCTCGAAAGGCGTTTCGCGGCAAAAATAGTCTAACAATGGTCTGAAAAGCTTTTCGGCATCGGGATGAGCATGTATGACCACCTCGCCGGTATGCCCCGAAAGGCCCATCGTAGAGAGTAGCCCGAAGAGTCCGAAACAATGATCGCCATGCAAGTGTGAGATGAATATATGCCCAAGACGATTCATATTAAGGCGGGCACGACAGAACGACACCTGCGCATTCTCTCCACAATCAACCATAAAAAGTTTATCGCGCACATTGACCACCTGCGAGGTAGGCAGATGCTTGAGTGTAGGCTTGGCTGCACCGCAACCAAGTATGTTTATTTCAAAGCGGGACATTCTGCAAAATAATTACCAAAGAAGCAATAAATATCACAAACGCCAAAGGCAGATAAACAGAGTCGGGCAAATCGTATTTTGCATCACCCTTTGCCTTACGTATGATAGGCTCAATGACAAATGTACACGATAAGGCACTGACGACAGCCGATAAGAAAAACAATACGACCAATGCCAATATAGCCAATATTGTACCCCATATACCCAATCCGAAACCATCGGAGAGCGCTTTAAAGAAAACGACAAAAAACCACTTCATAGATATATCTCCTTTAGGGCAAAGTTAAAAAACTTTTTTATTACAAGGCGATACTGCAACCATTTTTTTAAAAATATACAAAACGAGGGGCAACACCCAACGGCATTGCCCCTCTGAAGCTTTATCTTGTTTAGAGATTATTCGCCTTGAGCCATTTTCTCTTTGAGAGCAGCCAAAGCATCGATATCGCCGAGAGTAGTCTTCTCTACTGAGGGCATTGCGGGAGCCTCTTCAGCAGGTTTAGCTTTCTTAGCGGGACGTTTTGCAGCAGCC
>JAFZDG010000285.1 GCA_017561285.1 Bacteroidaceae bacterium | reverse complement strand
GGTTGCCGATATGCTTACCGGCGCATTGGGTATGCGGTAGGTGTAGTTGATGGTTGATGTAGAGGTCGATTGTGTAAATTGGTTGGGATCGTAGTATGAGTTAATGTCGTTGCGGGTATAACCACTTGTGGCAAAGTTTACACTTGCCGAGAATGATGAGTTGCTACTTGCTTTGGCATCTTGGGTATGAGTCCAGGCTACTTTGAAGTTTTCTTGGCTCGAGTAGTCGGGCATACCTTTGTCACCGGTAACGGTGTTGATAAAACTGATATCGACACTACCCGAAAATTTATATTTCTTGATATAGGCCGAGCGTGCTTGTACACCCCATGATCCTTTGGTATATATTTCACCTGTGAGTGCCAAGTCAACATAGTCGTTTATGGCAAAGTAGTATCCACCGTTGCGTATATAGAAACCTCTGTTCAGTTCCTCTCCGAAGGTGGGGAAGATAATACCCGAAGAGTATTTTTTATTGAACGGGAAGAATCCGAAAGGAACGGCCAATGGTAGGGGGACATCTTCGAGTACCATATATGCCGGACCTGCCACAACATCTTTCTGTGGGCGTACTTTGGCTTTGGTGAGTTGTAGATAGAAGTGAGGATGTTCGTGATTGTCGCACGTTGTATAACGACCATTTTCCATATATAGCACATCATCTTCGGTCTTTTTGGTACGACCACCGGTAAGGTAGCCTTCGCCTTGTTCGGTTATGACATTGGTGATGTAACCTCGCTTGCTCTTGAAGTTGTAGCTCATTGTTTCCGACTCGTACTCGCCACTGGCATCTTTATAAATAGGTTTTCCGGTGGTTTGTCCAAGACTGTCGGTACGACCTACGGCATATACGGTGTTGTTTTCGAGGCTCAACTCTATGTGCTCGGCATCGAGTTGTATATCTTGGTAGTTGACAACGCTCTTTCCGTATAGAAAAGCCATATTGCCGGCATCAAATACAAGTGAATCTTGAGCTGTGAAATCAACAACAGCATCGAGTGCCGACTTGGTTTTGAGTTGCTCTGTCGTGTGTGTGGTGGTATCAATGGCTGTTGTGTCAACACTCATTGATAACGCATCTTGTATAATGCTGTCGTTGCTGAGTATGCCGGTGGGTGCGATGGTTGTATCGCGAAGAGCATTATTGCCGGTCGAGGGGTGTATTCTTACAACTTTGTTTTTGGTTCCCGAGGTAGAGTCGGCAGCCGATATAGATGTCGCGGCACCGCTATGCCGAGGAAATGCTTCGGCATGCAGCTGTAAAATACTGATATACAGTATTGCTATGATAGTGTATATATAGCCCTTCGATGACATCTTCTGTGTAGTATTTTCAAAACTGCAAAGTTACACTTTTTCTGCGATTTATGAGCTATTTGTGTGCTTTTAATAATTTTTAGTGTAGCGTGTAAAGACTCCAATAAGAAGTGCGAAGGGTATTGGGTTGCAAAAGATGAAATCAGACAATATGAATATAATTAAGCTCAATGCCTCAATGACCTTTGCGGGTTGTCATTCCTTATTATTTACGAGCCCGAATAGTTGAGCCAACGCGTCAAAACGAGCTATATTTTCGTTACCAAAGCGTGCAATAGAGTTGCGCACTTGTGTAAAGGTGCGTTGTACATCGGGATGCGATTTAGAGAAAAAGTTATCGGCATAGCATACAAGTTTCTCTTCGAGAGTTTCGGGTAGCATATCGCAAGGGGGGAGTGGTAGATTTTGTGCTATGATTTCGTTGGCCGTAAGTCCCACACCAATGTGTCGTTCGCACACACGAGCGTGTCTTTCCAATCCATTGGCTCGCAGCAATGCTGCTCCTATAATACCATGCTGCATATAGTGCGCATCGCCATAGCAATGTATCGATGGAGCATGTGTGCGAAATACCCCGATGTCGTGTAGCATAGCAGCTTCGTGAAGCAATGTGAGGTCAATGGGCAGATGTGGATTGTTAAGGGCTATTTCTCGGGCCAATGTCGCTACTTGCAGGCTGTGTTTGCGTAGCAACTCGGTGATGGGTTCTCCCGGGCGGTAGTATAGGTCGTATATGCGGTCAATATCTATCATTGTAAATGTGCGATTACAAAAAAGAGGTGCTACCCGAGTGGGCAACACCTCTATAT
>JAFZDG010000284.1 GCA_017561285.1 Bacteroidaceae bacterium | reverse complement strand
TACTTTCTACGCCTCGATCGTCCCAGCAGAATATCCAAGAGCCATTGGGCAACATATCGGTAACTTGTATTTCGTTTTTCTCGGTAGGTTGTTGTGTACTGGTAAGAATAGGACTCTCTTCCCAGCGGAAAGCACCGGTGCGAGTATCTATTATTTGCATACACACATCAACATTGCCATAGTCAAGTTGATTGCGACGCATATAGAAGGCAGCAATCTCACCATCGTGTGCCGATTGCAAGCACAAGTCGCCATACGATACATACTCGCCAAAGTCCTCGACAACAAGGCCCTCTTCGCCCCAGAGCAATTCACCCTCTTCCGACACACTCTGAGCCACCACTCTGTAGTTGCCTTGACCGGGTGTTGCCTCGCGCCAGAAGGCTATGAATGAGTCGCTATGCGAATCGTAGGTGCAAGTAGTAGATAGAGCACGATAACCCGAATAGGTAAGTCTAAGACCTTCTTCTCCTTCAGAGAATGCCAACTCACCATTGGGCTTTACATACGACATATATATCGACTCGATGCCGGTGTTGTAACGATCGTCATACCAAGTAACAATCACACCACCATCACCCGAAGGTTCTACATCGAGAACACCCCACAACGGAGTATTGAGAAATCCGCCACGATAGATGCGAACATCTTTGCTCCATACAGATGTACCATCAAAATCGAGCTTACGGGCATAGAGATCATTATTCGAGCCTCTGGTATATACCAATATACATTGTCCCATACCGGCATCCACAACATAAGGCCAGAAATAGGTCACTTTTCCTTCAGTGTCGGTAAGACGTGTCTCTGCGGCATCCCACAACAACTCTCCGTCTACACTCACGCGTTGTACATCGATCGAGAAGAGAACTTCATCATCATCGCAATGTGTCCATATGAACACATAGCTATCATCACTCAACTGCGTAATACCCATACAGGCATTGATATGAGTACCATTGCCTCCATCAATCGAAACACCATCCTCGCCCCACAACATTTCGCCGGTTTGCGATATTTTGTAGGCTGTGTAGGTACCCCAATCGGTATTGGCCGGAGCATGACGCAAGTCTGACACCACAACAATGGCATTACCTTCTCTATCAACAAAAAGATTGTTGTTTACATAACCCGTAATACGGTCGGGATAATTAGACACCAACATCCATTTATCGCCCAAGAGAGCCACACCGGTCGAGTCGTACAACTGTACAACACAATGGGCATCGGGAGCATAGTCCATATAGAACCATGTATTACCATTATGGGCCTGCTGAACATCGAATGAGTAATAATACTCATCAGCAGTATTTATCCACAAAGACTCAGTAGCGCTGTTGCCCCACTGAGCCGGGGCAACAGCTGCATACATTGTCAAGATGAAAAACATTGTATTTCGCATAATACGGCAAAGAGTATTATCTATTATCAATTACATTTATCAATAAACAGCCACTTTAGCAACTTGATGTGCTGTAGCTGATGTTACTTCCACTACATATACACCAACTGCCGAAACAGGTATAATGGCGGTTTGGGTAGCCTCACCGGCATATACCGATTGTCCGGCTGCATTATAAACGGCTACGCTGTATGTTTCAGCACCATTTGTAGCAACTTCAATTGCAGCATTGGCTTTATTATAGCGTACGGTATAAGCATTGTCGGCACCAACAACATCTACCGAAGATTGCTTGGTGGTAGCAAAGAATGTGCGAGTACCATGATCGCGAATATCGAGCATTTGCGATACCAACTTACCATCGGCATTGTACATTTTGCAAGTACCACGAGGTGAATATATACCATTGCCCCAAGCATCGGTTATCTCCAAGCAATATACTTTATTGGCCTCCAATTCAAGTTCTTCTGTTACCTCTGTAACAACGCCATAAGGATAAGGACCAAATTCGTGTATGATGTTATCGCTCATATCTTTGATGATATAGCGGTTTTCATCGGCAAAGTTATCGGTCTTGATAATAAACTTGTTGAATGGTGTAGTCTCTACAGGATCTTGGAAGCTGCCACTGAAGCCATTACCATCGTACAAGCTATAGTTTATACCGCCCAATTTGATAGTAAAGTCATTTGAACTCTCAATAAGATCGCTTTGATTGAAGGGAACCTTAATGAGTGTTGTTGAACGAGCAGGAGCAAGACCTACCCACTCTGTCAAATACAAGTTACCGTTGAGTGTAATATCAAAGCCGGCCTCAACAATGTCTTCGGTTGAGTTATTTACCAAGAACACTTCGTAATAGTTGTAGGCATAAGTACCGCTCACAGGAATAAGAGGTTCTTCGATATGAGCATTCATCGGAAGTTTCAATCCGGGATAGTGAGGATGGCATCCTGTGATGTTAAGAATATCTTCTTTATCTTTACTAATATAAGCCAATACCTCAAAGTTTGCCACATCGGTTGCTACACCATTAATATCGGCAGGTACTTCATATTGATACTCCTTGCTGAAGAAATCACCGGCCTTGCAGCTGGTTATTGTATCGCCCCATATAGGTGTGATATATGCGCGCAACATATGGTCGTGAACATAATTATTACCGGCCGATCCACCATTTTGAGGACCGATAATACCGCTTTGGGTAACAAGGATATTGAGCGTATTGAAGTCAACATCAACATTGTCTGTATAATAACCTTCAACATTTACAGTGAGTACTCGTGTATCGGGGTTATAGATACTGGCCACCCATAGATTGACGGGTGCTACCTGGTTGCTGATGGCTCGTGAATACTCTACCCAAACAGCGCGCGATACCATAGTTCGTTCTTCGCCTTCGAAATATGTACGGTTGACCATACCACAAGGATAACCCATTTCATTTCCTTCAAAGTAGATATCGAGAGAGTCACCAACTGTTGTACGGAAGTCGGGTTCATCGGGGAAAGGTATTGCATAGTGACCGGCATGGACAGCTACAGCATATATCTTATCACCTTGTGCTTTCATCAACTCTTCTATCATATAATGAGCATCGGGACAATTGCCACAGTG
>JAFZDG010000283.1 GCA_017561285.1 Bacteroidaceae bacterium | reverse complement strand
TACACAACCATAACCGGTAAAGTCTACCAAGACGGGCTGGCCGGCTTGCATAGCAGCTTGCATACCTTGCTCATAGTCGTGATCCTCGGCCTCAACTTCATCAACATAGAGGCTGAAGTCTTGAGTGTACATAGGAGGAGCAAATGCACTGACAGCTTTACAGGGAGCACCCCACAAACCGGGTACCATATAGATAGCAAATGCAAATGAAATCATTGCCAAGAAGTAGCGGGGTACCGATACATAGGGGAGATCGTCATCGTGGGGGAATTTGAGTTTACCTACCAAGTAGAAGCCCAAAGAAGCGAAGATTACAATCCACAAAGCGAGGAATGTAGGACGGTTGAGCAATCCCCAACCATAAGCGAGGTCGGCTACCGAGAGGAACTTCAATGACAAAGCAAGCTCGATGAAACCAAGCACAACCTTGATGCTGTTCATCCAACCACCTGAACGGGGAGCAGACTTGAGCATTGAGGGGAAGAGTGCAAAGAGTGTGAAAGGCAATGCCAATGCTACGGCAAAACCAAACATACCCATTGTGGGAGCGATGATTGAACCGGTTGTAGAAATCTCTACCAACAAGAAACCGATGATGGGACCGGTACAAGAGAACGATACGAGAGCCAAAGTAAAGGCCATGAAGAAGATACTCAACAAACCGGTAGTCTTCTCAGCCTTGCTATCGATAGCGTTGCTCCAAGAAGCGGGAAGTGTAATCTCGAATGCACCAAAGAACGAAGCTGCAAAGATAACCAACATCAAGAAGAAGATGATATTGAATACAGCATTGGTTGAAAGAGCGTTCAAAGCACTTGCACCGAAAATGAGCGTTACAAGGAGTCCCAAAGTTACATAGATAACGATAATGAAGATACCGTATGTGATGGCATCGCGAATACCTTGTGAGCGATCTTTAGAGCGTTTCAAGAAGAAGCTCACTGTCATAGGAATGATGGGCCATACACAAGGAGTAAACAAAGCTACCAAACCACCTACGAAACCGGCGAAGAAGATAGCCAACAACGACTTGCTTGCACCTGCATCCTCAGCAGCTTGATTGCCTGCCTCGTTCAATTGCTCGATAACGGGTGTCCACAAAGGATTAGCTACGGCAGCCTCCTCAGCGGGAGCCTCTTCAACAGCAGCTGCTTCACCTTTTGAATAGCTAAAGAACAACTCCAAAGGCATACAAGAGCCCTCAACGCATGCTTGGGCCTCCAAGAGACCTTCGATACGATAGTTTTCAGGATCTGTGATTTTGAGTTTTTGAACAAACGAACCTGCGTGAGCAAAGAATGTCAAGTCCATCTCGAAAGTTGAGTCATACTCTGTGTGAGCATCACCAACCGATTGCAATGTACCATCAAGCTCGGCACCTTGCAAAGCATCAACACGCAAAGCGGCGGGCATAGGACCACCTTCGCCATTTTCAGTGGTGTACATATGCCAACCATCTTCGATGGTAGCATTGAAGACCAACTCGGCCTCTGTTTCCGACACCATTTTCAACTCCTGAGTCCACTTTACAGGCTCAAGCATTTGTGCAAAAGCAACGTTACAGCAAGCCAACAACGCCGCCATGCATAGCATAGTTTTTCTGATTTGAGTTTTCATATTTCTATTTAATTATGTGTCTCTTTTAACGAATGTAGAGACGCACACTCCTCAGGTGCGTCTCCAACATACTAAAAAGTATTTTGTATTCTTCAATTGCGTTATTACAATACAACCTTGTGAGTCTTAGCAACGCCGTCACAAACAACATTTACCAAGTAAACACCACGACCGGCAACACGACAGTCGATCATTGAACTTCCCTCAACGCGGCGAGGAGCGGCTGCATATACCAAACGACCATCGGCAGCATACACATTCACCTCAACAAGCGCATCGGTATTCACTTCGACACGTACACCACCATTGGCGGCATAGGCACGTGTAGTAGCATCTTGCTCAAGGTTCTCTACCGATGAAGCATCTTTAATGGTATTGCACTTGGCAGCGTTCAAAATAACGCCGGTTTGGAAATCGAGCAACAGCACAATAAACTCACAGTTTTCGATATGGAAAACATTGGCAGGAACAGTAGTCTTAGCCCAGTGCTTGTAAGTTACACCCTTCTCAATTTGAGTAGGAACACTTCCGGCAATACCCTCACCTACTTTATCGGCAATAACATAGCGCACTACGTCATCATAGTACATTTCGGCAGCAGGCACGGGATCAGTCTTACCTTCATAACCGCCCATCTGTCCAGAACTGTTACCGGCATAATAGTTGGTTTGATCATAGAGAGAATTATCGGGTTGGTGTACATCGTCCTCAACGATGATATACTCAAGACGAGTTTCCAAATTGCGAGCATTGAGAGCAAAAGTCATCTCAGTACCCAACAAAATCTCACTCTTTGTATCATCAGTCCACTCAGCCGAGATTGTGATATCGGCCAAAGCAGGTGTATTGAAATGTGTGGTGTACAATGTAGGGAAATCCATAGGATCACACCCTGCAGTAGAGTTATCACGTTGTACGCGGCCCGAAGGAGCACCATTCATATAAGGAGACAAATACTCGGTATAGTCATAATATTGCATTATATCGCCCGAGTGAGCAGCAATACCGATATAAGAATCGGGGAACTTCTCGTCCATCATCTCCATATAGACGTGACCACGAGGACACCAACCGCACCATGTACCGGTTTGTTCCTCACATACCACACGTTTGGCAGGTTGATAGGCTTGAGTGATAATTTCGCCCGAAGTGGTAATAGTCTCGGTACCATTTACCAACACCTCTACTTCGAAGTATTGACCTTCACCGGCTGTGGGTGCAGGAAGTGTTTCATCGAATTGGAACACATAATCAGCACCGGCTTCGATAGTCAAACCTGACTCTGCATAGTTGGTCGAGAAATCGCCACAAGTAAGTGTAGCATCTATAGATGTTACCGCATCGCCAAAACCGGCTGTAAGCTCTACAGCGATACGTTGACCTACATTGGCTTTAGCTTGCAAGCGAGTATATTGAGCCTTAACAGTAGCAATAGGCAATACACCCACAAAAATGTTATCTACAACAAGCAAGTCTTTACCACGACTCTTATTTATAATAGCCACATAAACAGTCTGTCCGACAT
>JAFZDG010000282.1 GCA_017561285.1 Bacteroidaceae bacterium | reverse complement strand
TTGGCCACAAGCATCGATGCCCTGGCCGTTGGTATCTCACTATCATTTCTTCATGTCGATATGCTGCAATCGGCCATCGTAATTGGCGTTACCACCTTCATTTTTTCTATGTCGGGCTTATATATAGGAAAAGCCTTAGGATGCTTTCTGAAAAAAGGTGCTGAGATTGTGGGAGGCATAATACTCATACTCATAGGTGTAAAAATATGCATAGAACACCTATTTTTTGCATAAAATAAATAAAATCAACCATCTATTGGCCAATTATAGAACTTTAGTTCCATTCAAAGCCTTGTTTTTAAATTATAATATGTATTTTTGTAGGTTCAAAAAAGAGACTATTAACACACACAAATTATAAAAACAGGCAATTGACGAAATGAGAAGATGGCGCATCGAAGACTCAGCCGAATTGTATAACATCAGCGGTTGGGGTTTGAAATATTTTTCGATCAACGACAAAGGTCATGTACAAGTAACTCCACGCGAAGGATCGGCATCGGTAGACTTACGAGAACTGATGGACGAATTGCAACTGCGCGACGTGACAGCTCCCGTACTCGTACGATTCCCTGATATCCTCGACAATCGTATCGAGAAGATATCAAAATGTTTCCAACTGGCAGCCGATGAGTATGGCTATACGGCACAAAACTTTATCATCTACCCCATCAAGGTAAATCAAATGCGACCGGTGGTAGAAGAGATTGTGAGTCATGGAAAGAAATTCAACATAGGTCTTGAGGCCGGTTCTAAACCCGAACTCCATGCCGTCTTGGCTATCAACACCGATAAAAACTCTCTCATTATATGCAACGGTTATAAAGACGAGGCATATATAGAATTGGCGCTGCTTGCCCAAAAGATGGGCCGCCGCATATTTCTCGTTGTAGAGAAACTCAACGAGTTGAAAAAGATTGCCGAAATTGCCAAACGATTTAAGGTACATCCCAATATTGGTATCCGTATTAAGCTGGCAAGTGCCGGTAGCGGCAAATGGGAAGAATCGGGTGGCGATGCCAGCAAATTCGGACTCAACTCAAGCGAATTGCTCGAAGCGCTCGATTTCTTGCGTCAACGCAAGATGAGCGACTGCCTTCGTTTCATCCACTTCCACATCGGTAGCCAAATCACTAAAATACGCCGCATCAAGAATGCCCTGCGCGAAGCCTCGCAATTCTATGTTCAATTGCAACAAATGGGCTTTAATATCGAATTTGTAGATATTGGTGGCGGATTGGGTGTTGACTACGATGGTTCTCGTTCATCATCGAGCGAAAGCAGTATGAACTACTCTATACAAGAGTATGTCAATGATGCAGTCTTTACTCTCGTAGATGTTTGTAACAAAAACAACCTACCCCAACCCAATATCATCACCGAAAGCGGTCGCTCACTGACAGCTCACCACTCGGTATTGATTATCGAAGCACTCGAAACAACACAACTGCCCATTTGGGAAGACAAAGAAGAGTTGGAAGAGGGCGCACACGAATTGGCTCGTGAGTTGTACAACATATGGGACAATATGAATACACCGCGCCTGCTCGAAAGCTGGCACGATGCGCTACAAATACGCGAAGAGGCACTTGACCTCTTCAGCCTCGGTATGCTCGACCTCAACACCCGCGCTCAGATCGAGAAACTTTTCTGGTCAATAGCTCGTGAGGTAAACCAAATGGCTCTCGATATGAAGCATGCACCCGAGGAGTTGCGCAAGATACAACGTCTCTTGCCCGACAAATACTTCTGTAACTTCTCGCTCTTTCAGTCACTTCCCGACTCTTGGGCAATCGACCAAGTTTTCCCCATTATGCCCATAGGTCGTCTTGACGAGCGCCCCGACCGTACAGCGACACTACAAGACATCACTTGCGACTCGGATGGCAAGATAGCCAACTTCATCTCTTCTAACGGCCCCTCATCTTCGTTGCCGGTGCATACAGTAGGCAAAGAACCTTACTACATAGGTGTATTCCTTGTAGGTGCATACCAAGAAATCTTAGGCGACCTACACAACCTCTTTGGCGACACCAATGCCGTACACATCAGTGTTTACAAAGACCACTACGAAATAGACCAAATCATCGATGGTGAGACTGTTGCCGAAGTACTCGACTATGTACAATTCTCGCCCAAAAAACTTGTACGCAGTGTAGAGACATGGGCTACCGCCTCTATGAAGGCCGGTATCATCACTCCCGAAGAGGGCCGCGAGTTCTTGTCGAACTATCGTTCGGGACTCTATGGCTATACTTACCTCGAAAGCGAGTAACATACCCTGTCCAACCCCATAAAACAAATCATAAAAAGAGGCTGTTATTCAAAATTAATATTTGATACAGCCTCTTATTTATCCACAACCCATACAACCCGAAACACAATGCGATACTTCCTCTATTTTGCATACGATGGTACCAACTATCATGGATGGCAAGTTCAACCCAATGCTGTCACCGTACAACTACGTCTGGAGGAAGCTATGCAGACACTTCTGCGAGTGCCAACTCCCGTTACAGGAGCAGGTCGCACAGATACCGGTGTCAACGCTCGTACGATGGTAGCACATTTCGATACCGAAACGCCCCTACCCGATCCGGCTGTGTTTGCCGACCGCCTCAACCGACTTCTACCACCCGATATAGCCGTTCTTCGGTGCGTACCGGTAACTGATACGGCTCACGCTCGCTTCGATGCTACCTCGCGCACCTACAAATATTATGCTATCGACCACAAGTCACCCTTTGCCGAGCGATATGCGTGGCGGTATAGAGGCACACTCGACTTTGATGCTATGAACCAAGCGGCCGAAGCATTATATCGCTATACCGACTTTACCTCATTCAGCAAGTTGCACACCGATGTCAAGACCAACAATTGTTGTATTACATATGCCCATTGGGAGCAAGAGGGAGAGGGTTATACTTTTACCATCACCGCCGACCGCTTTTTGCGCAATATGGTACGAGCCATTGTAGGTACTCTTGTGGAGGTGGGACGACACAAAATCACACTCGATGAGTTTTGTGCAATCATCGAAGGTCGTGACCGAGGATTGGCCGGCACATCAATGCCCGGAAAGGCACTATTCTTACACGACGTAACCTATCCCAAAGAGTTGTTTCTATAACACCACCCATACTGCACCGGAATACAGTTCTATGCAGGCTCCCTTTTCAAACGGATTTATTTCCCACATTGCCAACATTCACACATATTACCTTATAGCAGACGAGCAACCATTCACATGGTTGCTCGCCCTCTCTTAAATAAAACCAATTTACTTTTACAATTTATCTCACTACAATTCTATTTATGTTAATCGCATCGGTGGTATGTGTTCTCACCACATATACGGCCGATGAATAGGCAGCCATTGAGATATGGCAGTCGCATGCGGCAACAGCATCTTCGATATGAAGCAATTGGCCCTGCATATCATATATCTCTACTTTCTCTATCACATTTTTCGATGCTATATTAAGTACTTTGGCAGCGACATTGTACCACACCTGGGTGTTATCGGCGGTTAAGGCATCAACCCCTTGGCTGCCATTGACATCGCTTGTGAATGTATTAGAGGGATTAGACTCACCTGCCACATACTGCACTGTTACATTCCAAGAATAAGTTCCGGGCTCTTCGGGGTAGTCTTGACACTCAACCACATCGGGAGCTACTGTCTTCACCAATTTGCCATCACGATATATGTTATAGCCCAAGATTTCGGCATTGCCTGAGTAGTAGCTGATATCATCCAACATAAATGCAAATCTGTTACTTGAAGTAACGCGGATGGCAAAATACTTAGCTCCTTCGGGCAATTCGGCCGAGAACATATTCCATTCGTCTGTTCCCTCTCGAGTAGCTCCTATCTTAATGAAGTCCTCCATCGCCTTACCTGTAGTCGAGTAAAGAATTTCAAAAGTCTCATTGCCCCACTGTGTAGTGAGAGCCTTGGCATAGAATGTTATTGTTTGAGCAATACCGGGCAACTCGGGCGAGATAAGCCAGTCATTGGCATCGGTTATCACGTCATCGATAGGCGCAGGGTTGAACGACATAAGGTACTGATCGCCGCTGTGAGGCATAGCCGCTCTATCCATTTCATAAGGAGACTCAAGCGCTTCCAAATTGAATACTTGGAAAGCCATAGGACTACCGGCATTGGGTATTCCGAAATCTTGAATTGAATAGGTATAAGCACCGTCGGCATCGATTGTTGTCCAAGGCAAGAAGTCGTCGATAATGAACGGCTCATAATCCTCGAAACTTTCGGTAATGTAATCAGCAGCAACAACAGGGGCGTTCCAGCTCAACTTCACACCATATTCAGTCTTCTCACCTTCGATAGTGACGGTTGCCAACTCGGTCTTTTCAACACCGATAGTTGCACTCATTTCATTATCGCCGGCCTTACTATCTTGCGACCATACAATTACCGCTTTGGCTGTAATCTCATCGGGCATCATCGATGATGCTGTGAAAGTAATCTCTTGATTGAGTTGTGCGTTTGCCGCCAGTTTTTCTATAGCCACTTCATTGACCAATTCATCCTCTATATAGAGTTGCAGAGTGAAATTCTCAGCATCATTCATACCGATATTGCTGATACCGGCTACTACACTACTTTGCAATCCGGCACGCACGTAATCGGGAGTAGAGAGGCTCTCGAGAGCAAGATTTTCGGCTTGCATATCCAATACTCGCACCTGATCAACAAGAATCTCTTCACCACTTTGGCTGCCGGAAATACCCAGAATACCAAACATAATATAATGGCTGTCGGTATAGGCACTCAAATCTATGGTTACGGTTTGCCATTCGGCAGTAGGTATCAGCTCTATATCGAGAGTGTCATTGACAGCAAAGTCACGATTTACCACGATGGCCAAACGTGCTGTTGCATTGTCCGCACCTCTATAGTGGAATACGGCATAGGGGCTTACACAATCGCTGATGTTCAGTTTACCGGTAAAGAAAGTCGAAGAAGCACCCTCGGCATTACCTGTAAATACGGCTACACCACCATCCTTGTCATAGGCACGTCCATCGAGTGACCAAGAGCAATCTCCATTGGTATAAGACCACCATGTCATCTGCAACTTGGCATCGGCAAACGAATCATAGAAAGGCATTTCGTAGGGCTTACCCAAAATGTAGGGTGCCGAGCTGAATATCTGGCTCTCGCCGGCCGAGTTTACAGCAGTGATACCATAAGCCGTAAATACTTGCAACTCGTTGTAATAATCGAGGGTATCGATAGTAGCCTCGGGAGTCTTAAAGCCGTTCTTATAAGGTACATAAGAGTAACGGCCACGCTCATAGAGGTTATATATCAAGCTCTCCGAATCAACGTATCCGCCATTTTCGCCCTTGTTGGGAACAGGCCAGTGAAGTGTAAATGTACCATCGAAGTTATCAACAACCCTGCGCTCGGTAGCCAAGTTCTCGTGAGGCAAAGGTATGTCTATACCCACATAGGCATCGATACGTGCCGGATCACCGTTTCCGAAGTCATTGTAAGCTGTTACGATATAGCTGTTCACACCATTGATAGGCGATTCATCAACATAACTATATTGAGCACCCACCTCAGGATTGAGGATTGTATCGATACAGAGATAATTGCGGTAAATCTCTATGCGGTCGAGGCTCGACAATTTACCACCGTTGCGCATATGAGTAGGTGCTACAAATTCCAAAGTGGCTTCCAACTCACCCTTTGCGGCAGGAGTCACAACAAAATCGCTCACTGCGCAAGGAGAGTCAAGAACAGCACCGGCCAAGAGTTCAAGTTCGTTGATGTACAACAGTGAGCTTTTGGGATCACTGATAACATGAATACCGATGTAGAACAAGCCATCTTCGGGAGCATCAAAGTCGCTCACTACTACATAACCATGAACCTCATCATCTTCATCGACAACGGTAGGCTCTATAATAACGGTTGTAAACGTAGAGACATCCTTAGGATTTGTACCCAACATAACCTCGAAACGCTCGGGAGAGTTATAATAATTACATCTTGTATTGATAGAGAAGGTATATTGACGACCTTTTTCCATCATAATGGGGGGAGAGATCAACCAGTCATCGGCCGGATAGTCCTCACCGGTATAAATATTGGCCTCATGGGGGAAACCAAATTGCCATACACGACCATCTTTATTGGCATCGCAGAGTGTCCACATATTGAAGTCACCTTCGGTCAAGAATGTCTCGCGATAAGGTGCTACGATATATTGTCCTATGACTTGTTGGTTCGATTTAATCTCATTCGAGTGCATATCGCCATTTATTTGATACACACCGTAGTAATAGTTCTTCAACGAAACGATATCCAATGTTTCGGTAAACGAATTTTCCTTAAGACCATTGGCAACAAGTACATTATCGGGATAACGAATAACACCGAAAGTGATTTCGCCCAAATATTCGCCGGGAGTACACATATTGGCCTTGTTCCATGTCAAGTTCATCACACCGGTCTCTTTATCAATAGTCATTCTCACATCGGAGGGTGCATAGGGCATACCGAAGCCTACAGGTGTGGTCTTCTTAGTCACAGGACTACGGCCTACACTATTTGTTACATAGACACCAAATTCATACTGTCCGCTACCGGTAGTAATCTCTATATCAAGTTCTACTCGCTTACCCGCTTCGACAGTACCTGTGCGAATAGGCTCACCGGCAAGTGTCAATGTATAATCGAGATTACCTTGCAAAGTACCACC
>JAFZDG010000281.1 GCA_017561285.1 Bacteroidaceae bacterium | reverse complement strand
TATGCTTTTGAGAAACCGCCATCTATCACGAGCAACTTACCATCAGCCTTTACAGGTTGTTCGCCTTTGGCTACTTTTACAGGTACGTGACCATTGATAATGTGCGAATGAGGACCTTCAAGACCAAACTCTTTGAGCAATTTGACACATATATCATACTCATTGCGCAAAGTATAATAATGACCTTTTTTCTCCTTCGTCATACTCTTATCGGGGATAAAGTACTTCTCGAAGTTGGTCATCTTATCCTTGTCAAAGAAAGGCGAATCGGGACCACACCACAAGTACCACATATAGTCAAGATCGCGTTGATACTCTTCATCGGCAGGATTGCCAAAATATGCTGCACGTACTACACTATCTACACGATCAAACAATGCCTTACCCGAATATTCCTTGCCATGTACAAGCACCTTTTTGAAAGTACCATCCTCATTCATCGGCATAGATGCATGGAACATCAAATTGGCATTGCGAACAAGATACAAGCTACCTTTGGCATACAACCAACGCATATGTTTGCGCATCTTGTCGCTATTCATAAACGACTGTTTCAACTTACGCATAACACTGGCCTCCTCTTCGGTAAGTTGATAGGGATTGTTGGGATCGACAGTTGGCAGATTCTTATCGGACAATTCATACAATTTTCCACCCAACTCTATCGTCATATTTTCGTAGTTGATGCGCTCGAGCAAATTGCGGTCTTGCATATTGTACTCGGGATTACGATTGATAATTTGTCCCTCAACCTTAAATTGCATCACAGCAATGGCTTTCTGCATCTTTGTGATAAGACGGGTTGTCTTTTCACTATGAGGCACTGCAGTCGGTACAGGCTTGAATGGGGTACAATCATCATCGCCATATACGTCCATTGCAAAGGTTGCCAATGGCAATAGATTGATACTATAACCATCCTCGATAGTGGGCAGATTGCCATAACGCAACGCCATACGCAAGACATTGGCAATACAAGCTTCATTACCACAAGCTGCACCCATCCACACAATGTCATGGTTACCCCACTGAACATCTATATCATGATATTTGAGCAGCGTATCTAAGATGATGTGAGCACCGGGGCCACGATCAAATATGTCACCCACAATATGCATTGAATCGATAGTGAGTCGCTGTATCAACTCACACATAGCGATGATGAAATGATCGGCTCTACCTATCTCTATAATGGTAGAGATAATCACATTTACATAATCTTGCTTAGGCTCAGAAAGCGACTCATGCAACAACTCCTGCATAATATATGCAAAAGCGGGGGGCAATGCCTTTGATACCTTCGAGCGAGTGTATTTCGATGATACAGAGCGTGCTACTCGAATGAGTTTATGCAACGTAATGCGATACCAATCTTCGATATTGGGTTCTGCCGCCTTTACCAGCTCCAATTTCTCTTCGGGGTAGTAAATGAGTGTACACAACTCTTTCTTGTCATTTTCGAGCATTGTCTGACCAAAAATCTCATTTACTTTACGAGCTACCGAACCCGAAGCATTCTTCAATACGTGTTGGAAAGCCTCATACTCACCATGAATATCGGTAAGAAAGTGCTCGGTACCCTTAGGCAATTCGAGAATGGCTTCAAGGTTGATAATTTCGGTACAAGCCTCGGCAATGGTAGGGAATTTTTTCGACAACAACTTCAAGTAACGCAAATCTTGCTTTACCTCTTCATGTCTCAATTCATCGGCTTTTGTCATCATAGGTTTTCAAATTAAGGTTAGCTGAGGCTCTTACAACTCTCATTCACAGCATCTATTCATAGTATTATTATAAGAAGCCCCTATAATTATGTTTATTATTTGTAACAAAGTTAAGCATTTAAATCATAAAAAGCAACTCACACGACAAGATGTTTTTTATTTACACCCATTTTGTACTATCTTGTTATGAGAACACCACCCATCGGGTTGAAATAGACGGCATATGCTTGCAGAAAATATCGATTGTCGGCAGCAGGGCCCGAAAGAGGCGAGCCGGTACTGATATCGTAGGTAGAGCCACACTCATTGCATCGCAACACAAGTTCTTCGTCATCAAACTTTACACGCACTTTCATACTGCGCTCTACGGGACACGACAAGTCGTATGCCCGCACTGTATTGACCGGATCGCACAACAGCAACACACCGCCATAACCGGTATATGAGTTGGCCACATAGGTAAAACCGCGAGGCTTATTCTCGTTTTTGATAAACTCTTTATGGTCGGGATACGCCGCTACACCGTATGCACTCCACATCGCAGCATTGCCAAACTCTATGCGTACAGCTGCCGATGGAATACGGTCATACTCACCATATTGACAGCCGACAAAACCAACAATCGACAAGATGAATGTAAGTATATATTTTGCTCTTTTCATAACATTGCTTTTTATGATATAACAAAAGCGGCCTCACAAACTCCGCATACGGCATATGAGGTCGCTCTTTATGTGTGTCATACAAGTATATTACAACTCGTAAGGTATTACCGTTAACATCTCGGCCATACGGTCTATAGCCTCTTGCATTGGCTTCGACAACATAGGCTTAAGAAAAGCATTTATCTCGGCTTTGAGCGTAATACGTGTCTTGGTAGTATGCTCATCGACCGGCAACAACTGTATCCACAAGAATAATGGCAGAGGCGATTTTTCGGCTGTAAACTTGATGGTTTTGGGCGGCTCGCGATCAATAATTCTAAAGGTCAACTCGCCTACCGGATCGACATTTACCGTACAAGAATCGGCATCAAAACGCATATCCTTTATTTGTGCAGCCTTATCGGCAGGTATCATATTGCGTACAGCCTCCAAATTGTTCAAATCGGACAACTTGGCATAAACCTTGTCTATGGGCGCAGGGATACGGGTTATCTTGCTTTCAAAAGAGGTCATATTATGCCTTCCTTATTATTTCTTTACAAGCCAATTGGCGGGATCTTTACGCCACTCTTGCAATGTTTCGAGATACTCGGGTGCAATATAATTGGTCTCAACAGCAGCCTCAAGCATAGCATTGTAATTGCTCAATGTCAACAACTTAACACCTGCCTCCTCAAAACGGCGGGCAGCCTCGGGGAAACCATATGTAAAGATTGCAGCCATACCGATAACTTCGCATCCGGCCTTACGAATGCTCTCTACCGCCTTGATACTGCTACCACCGGTAGATACGAGGTCTTCGATAACAACCACCTTTTGTCCGGGCTTCAAGTCGCCCTCAATAAGATTTTCGAGACCGTGATCTTTGGGAGTAGAACGAACATATACATAAGGCAAGCACAATGTATCGGCTACCAATGCACCTTGAGCAATAGCACCTGTTGCCACACCGGCAATAGCATCTACTTCGGGGAAGTTCTCAAGGATGAGACGACACAACTCTACTTTGATAAAACTACGTACATCGGGATAAGACAAAGTACGACGATTATCGGTATAAATAGGCGAATTCCAACCCGATGCCCATGTAAAAGGATTGGCAGGTTGCAACTTAATGGCGCAGATGTTCAATAACTTCTCGGCCAACAATTTTTCAACGGTTTTCATACATTTTATTTTTATTGTTCGTAATATTTTCTTTCTGTTTATACTATCTTAAGCAGATACATCGCAAAGGTAAACAAAAAAAACATATTGTTTATGCGATATAACTATTATTAATCTCAATCACACACTGGGCGAATAGAAAATCCAAGACTTCGAGACGACTCTCCAAATGAAATTCGAGAGTGCTTGCTTGTAAACTCAACATATCCTGTAAAAGTGAACTCGGTCTTAGTAACCCAAAAACATAGCTTCTTCGGGCGACAAATCAAGTTCCGGCTCATCGCCACTACCACTACCTTTTTCGCACGCCATCATTACCGACAAGATAGCCAACGACACCAACATTACCAAAAGTCTTTTTACAATATTCCAATTCATAACGTATATTTTAGAATATCCACATAGCACTTATAGAATAAGAGATTACAAATGTAATAATTAACATACACATTACAAAAGTTATCACTATAATATTTGCAGATTTTGTTTTTCACTTAGCTGCCGCAAGTGTCATCATACTCACTTGTCGCACGCCTCCTTGCAAAAGGGCTTCACCACAAGCCAGCAGAGTTGCACCGGTGGTAACAACATCATCTACCAGCAATACATTGGCTCCTACAAGTGGCGTATCGGGTAATAATTCAAAGACTTCGCGCGTAGCCAAATATCGCTCATAAATACCCTTGCGTGTTTGCGACTCGCGATGCGTATGACACACCAATGCATCGGTACAAAGAGGCACCCCTGCTACATCGGCAATACCTTGCGCTATCCATTCGCTTTGATTATACCCTCGCTCAAGCTCCTTCTTGCGATGCAACGGAACCGGCACTATATAGTCTATGCCATCAAAAAAGCCACTCGACATACACTCACGAGCCATCATCATACCCAAATAGCTGCCGCACTCCTTTTCGCCTCTATATTTTATAAGATGAATAAGCCGGCGATAGTCGCTACCTTTGGCAAAATAGAAATAGGCTGCAGCACGCTCTACAGGCAACTTGCCATAGAAAAGTTGCGCCATAGCATTATCGGGGTTTGACACAAAATCGGTGCGAGGCATATCTATCATACATTGCATACACAGATACTCCTCGTTGTGCAACAACACCTTTCCACACACCCTACAGGTGCGCGGGAAGAAAAAGTCGGCTATATTTCTGAGCCAATCTCGCATTCCAATGACAACTCTTTGAGACTTTCACAAATAAGATTTGGCTCAAAACCTCGCGACATAGCAAATCGCATCAGCTTTTCACGCTGCATCTCTTGAGGCATCGCTTTCAACGAGCGCATCTTGGACTTGAGAATACGCAACAAAGCATCTCTATACTCAATCTCATCTATAGCTTGTAAGGCTTGCGATACCGTAAGAGCGTCTATTGCCTTCTGACGCAAGGTGTAGCCTATTTTTATACGCCCCCAACCATCAAATCGGAACTTATCGTTGGTAAAAGCCTGCGCATAGCGGTTTTCATCGATATAACGCTCATTATAAAGCTGTTCAACGATACGGTCTTCATCAACTCGTGACACGCTCCAATTACGCAATTTATCGCGCACTTCCGACTCACAAAGTTCCCTTGCAGAGCATCGTGCCACCAACTTGCGATAGGCCTCTTCACTCAAAATTTCTCCCGACATCTTATCTGTTTTTTCTCTTTTAATTCATTTTTTTCACACATCTCACCATACGGTCCACGCCCATAAAGTCGCGAAACACGTCTACTTGTTCAAACCCTTTCGAGCGCAACATACGGCAACAAGCCTCTCCCATACGGCAGTTAATCTCGAAGTACAATACGCCACCGGGCAACAACTCTTTGATGGCAATATCGGCTATAGCTTCATAGAAAAGCAACGGCTCATCATCGGCAACAAACAATGCGTTATGAGGTTCATATTGCAATACATTTTCATCCATCTCAGCCCGCTCACTATCCAATACATAAGGCGGATTACTTATCATCACCTCATAAGCAGGTTCGGCCAAAGGAGCATATCGCAACACATCGCACTCGCGCCACTCTACTTCCACTTTATGGGCCTTGCTATTACATTGCGCATAAGCAAGAGCCTCGGGCGAGATGTCCCAACCCTCAACGCGGGCATCTTTCCAAGCCGTAGCCAAAGCTATGGCTATGCAACCACTACCCGTACATAGATCGGCCACACGACCTTTTACATCGCCATGCCACGCTATGATTCGCTGCACAATCTCGGCCGTCTCGGGACGAGGTATCAACACACCTTTTCCCACAGCCATACGCATGTCGCCAAAATAGGCACTACCCAAGATATATTGAATAGGCTCGTACCGCTGCAATCGTTCTACAATATTCTTGATACGCTCCACATCAACATCAGAAAGCACAGTTTCTTGATTGAGAAGCAGTTGAGTTGTTGTATAGCCATACAATTCTTCAAAGAGAAGGCGCACAAAACCCTCTATCTCGCCGGCCGGATAAGATTGAGCCAACGAACTACGCATCAAAGATATAGCTTGTCTTATACTTTTTACCTCCATAATCGATTTTAAGGAAGAAATGCCTTCATCTGACAGCACACATCAACCACAAGGCAAATTCGATGCGCAAAACTACAAAAAATCTAATTAAAATGTGTATGTTTGCAACATGAATATTGACGAGCTATATATGCAACGCTGCATACAGTTGGCAGCAATGGCCGAAGGTCACACATCGCCCAACCCTATGGTGGGCGCAGTGGTTGTGTGCGATGGACGCATCATTGGCGAAGGTTATCACCGCCGTTGTGGCGAACCTCACGCCGAGGTAAATGCCATAACAGCAGTACACGACAAATCATTGTTACAGCGTTCTACCATATATGTTTCGCTCGAACCTTGCTCCCACTACGGCAAAACGCCACCTTGCTGCGACCTCATCATTGCATCGGGCATACCCCGCGTAGTAATAGGCTGCCTCGATCCCTTTCCGGCAGTGAGCGGTCGGGGAGTAAAACGCCTGCGCGATAACGGCATAGAGGTCATTACCGGCATATTGGAAAAGGAGTGCCAATGGCTCAATCGCAAGTTTATGACTTTTCAACGCAAAGGTCGCCCCTACATCACGCTCAAATGGGCACAAAGCAACGATGGATATATCGACCGCGTTAGAGAGCTACACGAAGCACCCACCCAATTCTCCACACCCACAACACGCTCTTGGTCACACCGATTGCGAGCTACCAACGATGCCATCATTGTTGGCACAAATACCGTTATAGCCGACAACCCCTCGCTTACCACAAGATATTGGAGTGGCAACAATCCGCTACGAGTAACCATCGACCGCCATCATCGCATTCCCTCCTGCGCATCCATTCTCAATGATAGCGCACCCACTCTTGTAATAGAATCGGACGATAACGACACGCAATGCAAGACTTCGACCGATGTCATCACCCACCTTATCGAATG
>JAFZDG010000280.1 GCA_017561285.1 Bacteroidaceae bacterium | reverse complement strand
GCTTTGTACATATTTGCTGCTGCGAAAGGCTGTTACACCCTCTATGCTCTCGGTCGAAGAGTGCTCGACTTGCCAATCGGCGTTGAAAGCAGCCCCGAATACTACGCCGCCATCGTTGATGACCGTTTGTGCGAGTAAGGAGAATAGGCCACCGGATGAACTCTTTTCTTGTGTCGCTTTGTCTTTGTTTACAGCAGCATAGGTGGCCAATGGGGCTTGAGGTGGGTAGGCGTTGAGGGTGGGGCATATTGTAGAGCAAAGATTGCAATGAATGCATCTATCGGTATCTACCTTAGGATAAAGAAACCCCTCATTATCGGCTGCCATAGAGATGCATTGCTTGGGGCACATCTGAACGCAAGCACCACATCCGCAACAATCTTTTTTGTTTTTTATTTCTATCATTGGCTACCTCTTTGTAGTTTTCTGCAAATGTACTAAAAAGTAATCTATTTTTCTGTTATAGCCTTATAATATCATACGATTAAAAATATATTATAGACTCTTTTTTGTAATTTTGCACCCCGAAAAACGTTATATCTATGAGTACAACTAAACTGAGTAAAAATGCCATTATCGGTTATCCGGCCGGTATAATTACGGGAATTACATACGGATTGAATCCTTTGTTTGGTATGCCATTGATGCGAGATGGTGCATCTATAGAGTCTATTCTCTTTTTTCGCTACACTATTGCGGTAGCACTTTTGGGGCTGTTTCTGTTTTTTACCAAGCAAAGCTTCAAAGTATCGGTGCGACAAGCCGGAATACTACTCCTGCTCGGGTTGCTTTTTACAACCAGCAGTATTTGCCTTTTTGCCGCCTATAACTATATCGCTTCGGGCTTGGCTACGACACTCATCTTTCTCTATCCGGTATTTGTGGCTATCATTATGGTATTTCTTCGTGTAGTACCCTCGTGGCCCGTATGGCTCTCTATTTTTGCCACATTTGCGGGCGTTATCATTATGACACAAGGCAGCACCGAACAGACCATACATCCTGTAGGAGTTCTGTTGTCGTTGGGTTCGGCCCTTGCCTATGCGTTTTTTATTGTTATTATCAATCGCAGTAAGGCCATCGGCAGTATATCCAATTCGCTCCTCACGTTCTATGCCCTATCTACGGGAGCAGTGGTGTTTTTGGGTAAGATTTTGTTGTCCGATACCGGTATTACCACCGGTTTAGACGGGGTAAATGCATGGGCAAATCTTATAGCATTAGCCATCTTGCCCACTATAGTATCTACTGCTACGCTTGCCATTGCCACGCGTAACATTGGTGCAACCAAAGCATCGGTATTGGGAGTGTTTGAGCCTATTACGGCTATTATGGTAGGTACACTTGTGTTTGGCGAGGCGCTGACTACTCATATGGTGGTGGGAATTGCTATAGCCGTAGTGGCCGTAACGTTTATGATTGTAGTAACCAAACGATAAGTTTGGCTGTTGTAATTATTATTCACATAATTTTTGTTTCTATAACGAGTTTGTATTGATGCAAATTATTATATTTGCATTGTAAAACTAAACAAATTGTTTGGTTTGTTTGAAATTAATAGAAAACAAAAAAGAAAAATAAAAGTTATGGAAGCAAAAGAGAAAGTATTGGCAACAATGAAGGCTGCCGGAGAACCGATGAATGCCGGTAAAATAGCCGAACTCAGCGGACTCGATCGCAAAGAAGTAGATAAAGCCATGAAGCAACTGAAAGAAGAAGGCGCAATTGTATCGCCTGTGCGTTGTAAATGGGCACCTGCTGAGTAATAATAACAAACATCAAAAAATATGAGCTGCAAGCCTTTTTATGGGCCTGCAGCTCTTTTCTTTATGAATATGGGGCAGTGTGGTGGATATATGATTTTGCTATTTAAATAATTTTAGTATTTTTGCAATTACGAAATCAATTGTGAGAGGAATAGATTATGGAAATTTCATGGGAAAATGTTGTCTTACTATTATCTGCTCTGGGTTTATTGCTTGTGTTCGCAATGGCATATTCTCTTTTCAATCGCAGTGTAAAGTTTGACCGAATGTTGGCAAACGGCGAGTTTAAGATACTGTTTTTTATCTTACTATTTGTATTGTCTGTGCCTTTGACTGTTTCCGGCATACTACTCCTTTTGGGCAATAGTGGAGACCTGTTTTATGCTGAGGCCGCCAATAGTAAACACAATATTCTATGGACAATGTTATATCATTGCATTGATCCGGGCAATATATCGGCAGCACAAGAGGGTTGGCCGCGTATTGTGGCATTGATGATAGCTGTGTTTGGAGCTATATTTGTAAACGGAGTATTGGTATCTTCTATTGTCAGTATATTTGAACGCCATATAAATAAGTGGGAAAAAGGGTTGGCTCGCTATCCCCAATTATTGAAGAAGAAAAATTGTATCGTGATTATTGGAAGCAATGAGCTGATTCCCAATTTGATAAAACAGTTGTTTGAGCGCAAAGAGGCGATAGACTATGTTGTTGTTCAGACCAATCGTAGTATAGAGACTTTTAGAAAATACTTGGCTTCATTCCTTTCGGCCGAAGACGAAAAACGTGTTATTTTGTATTCGGGTGAGCCTACTTCGATGGATGATATTGCCGATTTGCGTTTGGAGTATGCTCGTGAAGTATTTGTTCTGGGTAACAGCGTAGAAGATGAATCGTCTATTGTAAATTGTGATGCACAGAATATGAGGTGCTTGCAGATTATTGCCGACGCAATGCGAAAGAGCAATGTGCAGAACCACAAACTCATATGCCGAGTAATGTTTGAACACGCGACATCGTTCTCCATATTTCAATTTGCCGATATCAGTAATCAAATCAGTTCTATCATCGATTTCAGACCATTCAATTATTATGAGTTATGGTCGCAACGGGTGTTTGTAAATCGTAATTTATCGTTTGCAGACGATATATCGGGTTTTTTACCTTTGGAAGGTTCGCAACCAATCGTTGAGGAGTCGGACGATTTTGTTCATTTGGTAATTGTTGGTATGTCGAAAATGGGTGTTTCTATGGCAACAGAGGCTGCACATTTGTCGCACTATCCCAATTTTGATAGAGATACAAACCTCAAAACACGTATTACATTCATAGATAGCAGATGTGATAAGGAAATGCTACTTTTCAAAGCCCGTTTTGCCGAATTATTCTATTTATCGAAGTGGGCCTATACCGACAGTGTCGGTAAGAGCGATATATATAGGACTGTAGAATGGAAAAATGAAGATTTCTGTGATAAAAATAGCTATTTGGGCAAAGATTTTATAGATGTAGAGTGGGAATTTATAAAAGGTGGTATAGAATCGAGTGAAATACATTCGTATCTAAAAGATGCAGTAAATAATCCACATGCACGATTTACACTTGCAATATGCCTGCCGCAAGATCATCAAAGTGTAGCTGCTTCGTTGTACCTTCCCGACGAAGTATATGAGAAAGCTGTACAGGTGCTGGTATATCAGCGTCATAGCGACTCGTTAATAAATAGTATTGCCTTGAATAATAATGAAAATTTGT
>JAFZDG010000279.1 GCA_017561285.1 Bacteroidaceae bacterium | reverse complement strand
CGCTTGCGTCTGGAATACGCGAAATCCACACTCTATACACCCTTATCCATATTCCAAACGGCAAGAGGCAACCCCAACACCCTACTCGCTATGCCATCATTTGACAAACAAAAAAGAGGCTGTGTCATGGACACAGCCTCTCGCTATACATATATTATATATGTGTATTACTCTTGAAATTTAGCTTTGATAAACTCGCGGTTGAGACGTGCGATGTTTGAGAGCGAAACGCTCTTGGGGCACTCAGCGGCACAAGCACCGGTGTTGGTACAGTTACCAAAACCGAGTTCGTCCATCTTAGCCACCATAGCACGAGCACGACGAGCAGCCTCTACGCGACCTTGGGGAAGGAGAGCGAGTTGGCTAACCTTAGCCGACACGAACAACATAGCCGAACCGTTTTTACAAGCTGCAACACACGCACCACAACCAATACAAGAAGCCGAGTCCATAGCCTCGTCGGCATCGGTCTTGGGAATGAGGATAGCGTTGGCATCTTGAGCACCACCTACGTTGATAGAAGTGTAACCACCGGCAGCAATGATTTGGTCATAGGCTGTACGGTCAACCATCAAGTCGCGGATAACGGGGAAACCGGCCGAACGCCAGGGCTCGATAGTAATAGTATCGCCGTTGTTGAACTTGCGCATGTGCAATTGGCAGGTAGTGATAGCCGAGTCGGGACCATGAGGGTGACCGTTGATATACAACGAGCACATACCGCAGATACCCTCGCGGCAGTCGTGGTCAAATACAACAGGCTCTTTGCCTTCGTTGATAAGTTGTTCGTTGAGCACATCGAGCATCTCAAGGAATGAGCTGTCGGTCGAAATGCCTTTTACGTTATATGTCTCAAACTGACCTTTTGATTTACGGTCGCGTTGACGCCATACTTTCAGTGTCAAATCTATAGTCTTTTCCATAACTGTAATTCCCGATTATTGTTTGTAGTTACGTTGTTGTACTTTGACAAACTCATAGTTGAGTTCCTCTTTGTGCAACTCAGGCTTTTGGTCGTCGCCTTTATACTCCCAGCAACCAACGTACATAAATTGTTCGTCGTTACGTTTAGCCTCACCCTCTTCGGTTTGGTGCTCTTCGCGGAAGTGACCACCGCAAGACTCCTCGCGGTGCAAGGCATCGACAGCCATCAATTTACCTATCTCTATGAAGTCTTCCAAGCGCAATGCTTTCTCCAACTCTACGTTCAATGAGTAAGCCTCACCGGGGATGCGCAAGTCGCTGTAGAATTCTTTCTTGATTTTCTCAATCTCTACGAGAGCCTTTTCAAGACCGGCTTTGTTACGGCCCATACCTACATAGTCGCTCATGATGCGACCGAGTTTTTTGTGCAATGAGTCAACCGATTGTTTACCCTTGATAGCCATGAGACGGTCGATGCGAGCTTTAACAGCTTTTTCGGCCTCGGCAAACTCAGGAAGGTCGGTGCTGAAGCGGGGAACTTGAATTTGGTCTGAGAGGTAGTTTTGGATGGTGTAGGGCAATACGAAATAACCATCGGCAAGACCTTGCATAAGGGCCGAAGCACCCAAGCGGTTGGCACCGTGGTCAGAGAAGTTAGCCTCACCAATAGCAAACAAACCGGGGATTGTGGTTTGCAACTCATAATCTACCCAAATACCACCCATAGTGTAGTGAGAGGCGGGGTAAATCATCATAGGAGTTTCGTATGGATTGTCATCAACAATCTTTTCGTACATTTGGAAGAGGTTGCCGTAACGAGCCTCTACAGCAGCACGACCAAGACGTTTGATAGCATCGCTAAAGTCGAGATATACAGCCAAACCTGTACCTACGCCATAACCGGCATCGCAACGCTCTTTGGCAGCACGCGAAGCAACGTCGCGAGGCACGAGGTTACCAAAAGCGGGATAACGACGCTCCAAGTAGTAGTCGCGGTCTTCCTCTTTGATTTGAGTAGGTTTGAGCTTACCGGCGCGGATAGCCTCGGCATCTTCTTTTTTCTTGGGAACCCAGATGCGACCATCGTTACGCAACGACTCAGACATAAGAGTCAACTTAGATTGGAACTCGCCGTGAACGGGAATACAAGTGGGGTGAATTTGAGCATAAGCGGGGTTGGCAAAATATGCACCTTTGCGGTAGCATTGTACAGCAGCCGAACCGTTTGAAGCCATAGCGTTGGTAGAGAGGAAGAATACGTTACCGTAACCACCTGTAGCAATAACAACAGCGTGAGCTGCAAAGCGCTCGATACCACCGGTAACGAGGTTGCGCATGATAACACCGCGAGCACGACCATCAACAATAACAACATCGAGCATCTCGTAACGAGTGCGCAAGTCAACTTTGCCCTTGTTTACTTGGCGCATCAAAGAAGAGTATGCACCCAAAAGGAGTTGTTGACCGGTTTGACCTTTGGCATAGAATGTACGTGATACTTGAGCACCACCGAAAGAACGGTTGTCGAGCAAGCCACCGTATTCGCGAGCAAAGGGAACACCTTGAGCTACACATTGGTCGATAATGTTGTTTGAAACCTCGGCCAAACGATATACGTTAGCCTCACGAGCACGATAGTCGCCACCTTTGATTGTGTCGTAGAACAAGCGATATACCGAGTCACCATCGTTTTGATAGTTCTTAGCAGCATTGATACCACCTTGAGCAGCAATAGAGTGAGCACGACGAGGTGAGTCTTGGATACAGAAGTTGATAACATTGAAGCCCAACTCACCAAGAGTGGCAGCAGCAGCACCACCGGCGAGACCTGTACCTACAACAATAATGTCGAGACGACGTTTATTGGCGGGGTTCACCAATTTTTGAGTAGCCTTATAGTTAGTCCATTTTTCGGCCAACGGTCCGGCGGGTATTTTAGATTCTAATTTTGACATGACTAAAATTTTTTATCAGGTTAATTGATTAATGGGCCATTTGGGGAACGTCCCAACCAAGAACACCATATTGTACATACAATGTAACTGCTACAAATGCAAAACCGAGGCAGATGATAGTAGTGAATACATTACCAATCACTTTCCAACGGTTGAACCAAACGGCGTTGTTGATACCGATGGTTTGCATAGCACTCCAGAAACCGTGAGTCAAGTGGAACCACAAAGCAACCAACCAAACCACATAGAGAACAACCATCACGGGGTTTTGGAATGTTTTGATCACGAGGTATGAACCATCGTGGGGATCTACAGAGTTATCAACGTGAAGAAGCTCGTTGAGCTGCATTTTGTACCAGAATTGTGCCATGTGAAGCACCAAGAACAAAATCACGATGATACCGAGTACCAACATGTTTTTAGAAGACCACTCTACATCTTTTTGACGTACGTTAACGGCGTAACGGTCGTTACCACGAGCCTTGCGGTTTTGGTAAGTAAGCCAGAAAGCGTAGATAATGTGAACAAAGAAACCTGCAGCAAGCACTGCTGTGAGTGCAAGCGTGTACCAACGAGCACCCAAGAAGCCACAAATCATGTTATAAGCCTCGGGCGAAAACACAAGGGCAAGGTTCATGCACATGTGAAATGTTAAAAATAGAACGAGAAAGAGGCCCGATACACTCATAACCACCTTACGTCCTATCGACGAGTTAGTTAACCACATAAGTTTGAATTTTAAGTTATTATTAATTGATTTTAATGTTTTTCTCACAAGTATCAGTACGCAAAAATAGGCTTTTAACGCATAAGAAACAAATAAATGAGGAATTTTTTCATTATTCACCGCACAAAAGCCTCTAAAATTTGTTGTTGAATAGTGAAAATTTGCCAAATAAGTTAACTAAGAATCTTCATTAACTGAAAAATGTGTAACTTTACGCCCCGATTTCAACAAAAAAGAATGAAAATGAAGATATTGATAACCGGTGCCGGAGGCTTTATTGGAGGTCACATTGTCGAAGAGGCTCTTCGACTCGGTTACGATACATACGCAGGTGTACGCTCTTCGACATCGAGAGAGTATCTTTCCGACCCGCGCATCCATTTTGTTGAACTCGACTTTGCCAACTCCGAAAGGCTTTGCAATCAGCTCAATAGGTTGAAAAAAGAGATAGGCGGTTGGGATTATATTGTTCATAACTTGGGTGTGACCAAATGTAAGAATCAGCAAGATTTTTACACCATCAATTATGAATATACACGCAACTTTGCCAATGCTCTTGTAGCGTGCGATATGGTACCGCTTAAGTTTATATATATGAGCAGCCTGAGTGTTTGCGGAAAAGGTGACGAAAAAAATCACACCCCTATCAAACTTACCGACACACCGCATCCCGATACCAACTACGGAAAGAGCAAACTCAAAGCAGAGGAGTATCTGCACTCGCTACCCGATTTTCCCTATATCATACTGCGACCTACCGGAGTGTATGGCCCTCGCGAAAAGGACTATCTGCTGATGATGAAAACCATCAAATGGTGTGTCGATTTCAGATCGGGTTGGAGCAAGCAACTCATTACTTTTATCTATATAAAAGATTTGATAAGAGCTATATTCTTGGCCATAGAGAGCACCTCGGTACGTAAGAAATACTTTCTATCGGAAGAGCGAGCCTACTCCTCATCGGGTTTTGGCGATTATGTAGCACAGGAGCTGGGTAGAAAATTTGTAATACCCATTGTATTGCCTATGTGGATGCTATGGATTATTACTCACACAGTAGAATACTTCAACAAATTAACAGGGTGTACATCGGCCATCAATCGCGACAAATATCACATTATGAGTCAACGCAACTGGGTGTGTGACACCACATCGACACGAGAAGAACTTGGGTTTATACCCCAATATTCGCTCGAAGAGGGTGTGCGTGAAACGGTTGCGTGGTATCGTGCCAACAAATGGCTGTAATACCCAATAAACGGTATGAAAAGAGAGAATGTAACCATATACTGCGCCTCAAGTCCTATGATAGACAACTGTTTCTTTGAGGCAGCCACACAATTATCAACCCTTTTGGCCCAACGCAACATAGGTATAGTCTATGGCGCCGGACGGGTGGGACTTATGGGCTGTGTTGCCGACTGTGCACTGAAACTGGGAGGCAAGGTTACAGGAGTCATTCCACAATTTATGGTCAATCGTGATTGGTGTCATAAAAGCCTGTCGCATCTTGTCATCACACAAGATATGCACGAGCGCAAGCAAACTATGGCACAAATGGGCGATGCCGCCATTGCCCTACCCGGAGGATGCGGTACACTCGAAGAGTTACTCGAAATAATCACGTGGAAACAACTCGGATTATATACCCACCCTATCATTATACTCAACACAGCCGGCTACTACGATCCCTTGTTGCAGATGTTACAAAACGCTCTTGAACACCACTTTATGCGCGATATACACGCCTCGTTGTGGTATGTAGCCAACACACCGCAAGAGGTTATAGAAGCGCTTGATAGCATAGCCGAATGGGATGATTCGTTGCAAAAGATTATTATCTGAAACGAAGAAAAAGAATTCTATTGTCAATGAGCAATACTATACAATATACCATACCACACATTGCAACACAAGACTCAGCAAGTGTCAAAGACCAATCGATAGCCGATTCGGTTGCAATGCCTATAATATTATGTATAGATAGCAGCCAAAACGATAGTTCTATAATAGATATTTTCACCACCGATACACATCAACTCATTGCCCGTAGCGATAGCACCACAACCCAATTGCGAGAGGGATTATATGCCGAAAAACGCCCTACCTCACCGGCCGAAAACCCGTGGATTGTAGGATTGCTCATACTTGCATTTGCCTTTTTCTCTATCTCTTATCGCCGAGGAGCCAATTACCTGCATCACGTATTCACATCGCTGTTTAAAACCCATAACAGAGGTAATCTTTTTGGCGAAAGAACAATCAACGAAAACCAACTACGGTTGTCGCTACACACACTCACATTCATTACCGAAGGTATATTTCTGTATCATATCATTTTCGGGTTACATATTGAAAATAGCAAGCTCATAATACCTATTATACTTATATGCATTGCTATCTGTACCATATATTTCCTATTGCAACGGGGGGTGTATTGGCTATTGGGTAACATATTTAGCGACCGCAATAAGACCAATCTTTTTTTAGATAGTTTTACAACCACCAATCTATTTATAGGTCTCTTTTTCACACCGTTGGTACTATTAATGCTGTTTTTACCCGATACCGTACCAACCACGACAATCATATGTTTGATACTATACATATTATCACGTTTGATTATAATCTATAAGGGTATTAGGTTTTTTTTACCTCAAATTTACAATTTGCTTTATATAATTTTGTATCTTTGCGCCCTGGAAATTACGCCCCTCATTCTTATTAAAAAATTGGTGGTGAATATTTATAGATTGTTATATTAAAAAACAAAATAAAGCCTTGAAAATAAATAAGATATTGGTTTCTCAACCGAAACCTACAACAGAAAAATCACCTTATTACGATCTTGCACAAAAATACGAGGTCGAGATAGTGTTTCGTCCTTTTATCAAGGTAGAAGGTCTTTCATCGAAAGAATTTCGTCAACAAAAAATATCTATTCTTGACTATACGGCTATCATTTTCACATCCCGTACAGCCATAGACCATTTCTTTACACTTTGCAAGAGTTTGCGTGTAACGATACCCGATACAATGAAATATTTCTGTACAACAGAAAATATTTCGCTCTACTTGCAAAAGTATATAGTATATCGCAAACGCAAGATACATCATGGCACCAAATCGAATAAATTGGAAGATTTGGTACCCATTCTTGCCAAGTATAATGAAAAGTATCTTTTCCCCATATCGGATGTACACAAAGAAGATACATCTTTCCTCGAAAAGAACAATATCAACTACACCAAAGCCATTATGTATCGTACAGTCAGCAACGATTTTACACCCGACGAACCGTTTGACTACGATATGTTGGTATTCTTCAGCCCTGCCGGTATCGCATCGTTGTTGAAAAACTTTCCCAATTTTGAGCAAGGCGATATAAAAATAGCTTGTTTTGGCCCTACCACAGCCAAAGCTATAAAAGATGCCGGATTGCGTCTTGATGTAGAAGCCCCCACCCCCGAGATGCCCTCTATAACAGGTGCTCTCGACTTGTATTTGAAGCAAAATTGCAAAAAGAAATAAAACTCTTTTTCAAGCCTACCCATATCACCTCGTATGTGCGTATGGCACCTGCGAGGTGTTTTTTATAATACTACTATGATGTACCGATTGCCTAAAGAAGAAAAATTGTGTAGCCGCACCAAGATAGAACAACTCTTTGCGGAAGGGCAGTCGTTTGCGCAATATCCACTGCGCATCGTTTATCGCATACATCCACAGAACACACCCCAAGAGCGTCCACAGTTTTTTATAAGCGTACCCAAGAAAAAGTTTAAAAGAGCTGTGAAACGAGTGTGGTTGCGTCGTCGTATTCGCGAAGCATATCGCCTTCACAAACATCTACTACCCAATATGGGCAATAAAACCATAGATATGGCCTTTCTTTATGTAGCAGCCGACTTATACGACTATGCACACATAGAGCAACGTATGATAGACATACTCAAAAAACTTACTCACACTATAAGTAAAGAGATAGAACAAAATACACCATGTCAACAATAAAAAAAATCATTACATGGTTGCTGTTGCTACCAATTTATTTCTATCGTCGCTGCATCTCTCCCCTACTGCCTCCGGCTTGCCGATATACACCCACCTGCTCGCAATATGCCATAGAAGCCATCAAAAAACATGGCCCTATTAAAGGTTTATGGCTTGCTATCAAACGCATATGTCGCTGTCATCCATGGGGAGGCAGTGGATATGATCCTGTGCCATAATGATTATACACGATATACATACTCATATAGACCATATACAACGTGATGCTATTGTATCTCTCACCCCCGCTCAATACAATAACACTACATCGTCTATATGTTCGGTAGGCATACATCCTTGGGATACGAATGGTGTAACAGACGATACCCTACTATTGCTCAGGCAAATATCTGTACAACCCAATGTAGTAGCCATAGGCGAATGTGGTATAGACAGCCTCAAAGGTGCCGATATAGAAAGACAAATAGAAATATTTGAACAACACATTTTACTATCGGAGCAAATAAAAAAACCACTTATCATACATACTGTAAAATCGGCACACCATATACTTGCTATGCACCGCAAGCATCGCCCTACCCAAAGATGGATTATACATGGATATAGAGGAAATGCTACGACTGCACAACAATATATAGAAAGAGGTATAGAAATATCGTATGGCGAAAAATTCAACACCGAAGCAGTAGCCTCTACCCCATTAGATATGCTATGGGTAGAAAGTGACGAAAGCAAGTTGAATATAATAGACATATATAACCATATAGCTGAAGCCAAAAATATAGAAACGATAAACCTTCTACAATCGGTAGAAATAAGAGCAAAAAAAATATTTTTTGAATGTGAATAATTGTATTTTATCACAAACTATACTACTTTTGCATTCGTACAAGCACAAAAAATGCGATTAAATAACTAAATAACATACAATCATGAACTTTATAGAAGAATTGAAATGGCGCGGCATGATACACGATATGATGCCGGGAACCGAAGAACAAATGCAAAAAGAGATGACTGTAGGATATCTTGGTATAGACCCTACAGCCGACTCACTCCACATAGGACACCTTGTAGGCGTAATGATGCTACGTCACTTACAACGCGCCGGACACAAGCCCATAGCTCTTGTTGGTGGTGCTACAGGTATGATTGGAGACCCCTCAATGAAATCGCAAGAGCGCAAATTGCTTGACGAAACTACACTTCGCCACAATCAAGAAGCCATCAAAAAACAATTGGCTCGATTCCTCGATTTCGAATCAGATGCACCCAATGCTGCTGTTCTTGTAAACAACTACGATTGGATGAAAGAGTTTTCGTTTATCGACTTCATTCGCAGCGTAGGTAAACTCATTACCGTCAACTATATGATGGCCAAAGATTCTGTTAAAAAACGTCTTTCGGGTACATCGGGCGAAGGTATGTCTTTTACCGAATTTTCATACCAATTGATGCAAGGTTATGACTTTGCCTACCTCTTCAAAAACAGTAATTGTAAGCTGCAAATGGGTGGTTCGGATCAATGGGGTAACATAACCACCGGTACCGAGCTCATTCGTCGTATGTATGGCGGTGAAGCTTTTGCCATTACTTGCCCATTGATAACCAAGGCCGATGGAACAAAATTTGGCAAAACAGAAAGCGGTAATGTATGGCTCGATGCACGATACACATCACCCTACAAATTCTACCAATTCTGGTTGAACGTAAGCGACGTAGATGCCGAGCGTTATATCAAGATATTCACATCTCTCACACGCGAAGAGATAGATACTATCATTGCCGAGCAACACGAAGCACCTCACATGCGTCCGTTGCAAAAGCGTTTGGCTCAAGAAATTACCGTTATGGTACACAGCCAAGAGGCCTATGAAGCAGCCGTAGCAGCTTCAAACATTCTCTTTGGTAACACTACAGCCGATGCATTGCGCAATCTCGATGAAGCCACTTTGCTCGATGTATTTGATGGTGTACCCACTTTCGAAATATCTCTCGAAGAACTCAAAGCAGGTATCAAAGCCGTTGAACTCACTACCGACAAAGCAGCCATCTTCCCCTCAAAAGGCGAAATGCGCAAGCTCACTCAAGGTGGTGGCGTATCAATCAACAAAGAGAAACTTGCAGCCTTCGATCAAACCATCGATGACTCATATCTCGTTGCCGGCAAATACCTTATCATACAAAAAGGTAAAAAGAACTACTTCCTGGTTATAGCTCGATAAACTTATAAAGTATAATAGCACCAAGAGGGTGTCTCAAACAGAAATGAGGCATTCTCTTGGTGTTT
>JAFZDG010000278.1 GCA_017561285.1 Bacteroidaceae bacterium | reverse complement strand
TTCGAATTGATATGGCTTGGTAGCAAGTAATGTTATAGAGACACCTTTTCCCTTAAGATGTTGCAAGTATGCATCGGGTGGTGTAGAACCAAATGTGTGAATGAAAATAACATACTGGGTGTTTTCGCCTACTATATTGTCCAAGGCGTAGTATAATAGAGTGTAGTCGCGCATCTTTCTATATCTGAGCATTTCCTTCACATTAAACACCAATGTATGGAGATTATCTTCTTGAAAATCAGGTTTATATCGATAAGTATCTGTAATTGCCACAAAATCCACATTATCGTAACACTTGTTTTTTCCCTCTTTACAAAAGGCCTCCAACGCATTTACTGCGCCACCGCTTACAGCTATAACTTTAATAGGGTTACTTAATGTTCCAAACTTGAAATTGGCAGTACTGAG
The DNA here is from genome assembly GCA_017561285.1 of Bacteroidaceae bacterium. Classification (GTDB taxonomy): domain Bacteria; phylum Bacteroidota; class Bacteroidia; order Bacteroidales; family Barnesiellaceae_A; genus Barnesiella_A. Next base: position 3,845 of record JAFZDG010000278.1, on the reverse strand, counting down.
AACTTTAAAATCCTCAAATTCTGTATCATCCAATACTACGCTATTTTGATAGCCAATAGCATAAACTACCTCCGTTTCAGAGTCGTATTTTTTTGTGATGATTTGATGGTTGTCATTCATTTATCGTTTGTGTTGTTTATAGAGGCAAATTTGATAAAAATAATTGTAAGTGAGGATTGTTTTTTTCTATAATGTACGAAAAAGCTCTGGGGGAGTATGAATTGGTACCAACCCATCTATTTGGTCATATATATCAAACTCCAATTATATGAAATACCCTTCGGTTTGTATTTGCCAATATTTTTACAATGCAATAAAAATATCAATTAAGTATTATTAATAGATATTTTCCAATCATTTTGCTTGCATATAAAGTGGTTTATATATACATTTGCAAAAACACAAGCAAATAAACAGAAAAACCTATAGATATATGAAAAACATCGTTGATACAATATTAGAGCGTCGTTCGGTAAGAAGATACGAGCGTATGGCAATAGAGGAAGATAAAAAGCAACTCATTTATGATGCTATCACCACCTCTCCAACAAGTCACAACGGACAACAATTCAGCGTTATAGCTATTGAAGATCAAGAGATAAAAGAGCAAATATATGAGCTGACCAAGCAAAAACAGATAAAGACATGTGCTCTATTCTTGGTGTTTGTGAGCGACTATCACAAGATGGATGTATATGCCCAAGCCAAAGAGTTGAAGTTGCAACCTATACAACAAACCCTCGATGGCATATTGGTGGGTGCAATTGATGCTACCATAGCTATGAGCAATGCCCGCATCATGGCCGAAGGGTTGGGTTTGGGTTGTTGCTGCATTGGCTATATTCGCACTGCTGCTCCCGAAGAGTTGTCAAAACTGCTTAAGCTGCCTGAAGGCGTGGCTATCGTATGCGGACTCACTATAGGCTATCCGCGCGAGATACCCGACAAGCGTCCCAAACAAGAACAATCGCTATTTATTCATCACAACCAATATAGCGATAATGGCGTAGTGGAGAAATTGGAGCGATATGACGATGTGATAGGCCGTCACAACGAGTCGCACACCCTTGCCCGCTACATACCCTGGAGCCAACAAATGGTGGACTACTACGAAGAGTCTATCAACAAACATACAATGGCCTACTACCGCGAGCAAGGTTTTGGCATTGACAAAGAGCCCAATCTATAGAGAACTATAACCACTGCAACAGTTCATCGGCGCGGTGTATGATGTGACAAGCACCGGCTTGACGGAGATTCTCTTCCGATCGGAAGCCCCAAGTCACTCCCACCGATTCTATCCCGGCCGATGATGCTGTGTGCATATCGACATCGGAGTCGCCCACATACAACACCTCATTTGCCGGCACTTGAGTGGCAGCAAGTATGTCATATACTATGGCCGGATGAGGTTTGGGTGGCACATTATCGCGCTGTCCCAACACGACATCAAATGGAATATTGGGGAAATAGTGTTTCACAATATCACAAGTAGCACTATGGTACTTGTTTGACGCTACGGCCAGCATCACACCGCGCCGATGCAGTGTGGCAAGTAGAGCTTCGATGCCATCGTAAGGGCGCGTATATACAGCATTGTGAGTGTCGTAGTAAGGCATAAAAATTTCGCGCATTCGCATTACACACTCCTCGCTTCGCACCTCGGCAGGCAAAGCTCGCTCAAGCAGCTTACTAATTCCATTACCCACAAAACGAGGATACTCACTGATATCGTGAAGGGGATATCCACATTGTTTGAGCGCAAAGTTGACCGAAGCAGCCAAGTCGGCTATCGTGTCGAGTAGTGTACCATCCAGGTCAAATATGATAAGTTTTTTCATCTGCGTAATCTCTTTTGATGTTACAAAGATAATACATTCGCATTCTAAAAAAACATTAAATCGACTTTTCGTTGGTTGAGATATATATTTTATCTACCTTTGCGCCGCTAAATATAAAATATACAAAACAATCCAAAACTAAAAATCGAGAGAATGGAATGGTTTACTAACTTAATCTGTGGTACATCTATTGCTCATACGGCATTTCTCTATGCATTGGTAATAGCAGCAGGTGTATTGCTGGGACGAATCAAGATTTTTGGAGTATCGTTGGGTGTTACATTTGTACTCTTCGTGGGTATTTTATTGGGACACTTCGGCCTTACCGTTGAGGGTGAGATACTCCACTTTGTCAAAGAGTTTGGTCTTATACTCTTTGTGTTTTCTATCGGTCTGCAAGTAGGACCTGGTTTCTTTGCTTCATTCAAGAGCGAGGGTATAAAACTCAATATGATGGCAATGGCAATCATTGCACTCAACATCATAGTAGCCCTTGTTATCTACTTCTTTGATGATAGCATTGGCCTTATGATTGTTGGTATCCTCTCGGGTGCTGTTACCAACACCCCCGGACTTGGTGCTGCCGAACAAGCCCTCAACCAACTCTATGCCGATGGTGTCATCACGCAAGTACCCCAATTGGCATTGGGTTACGCCGTAGCCTATCCTTTGGGTGTTGTGGGTATCATCTTGGCTATGATTATAATCCGCGCTATATTCCGCGTGAAATTCAGTGAGGAAACAGAACAAGTTGAGCGCGAACAAAACGACAGCCAATTGGCTCCGCACATCATAACCTATCGCATCGAGAATAAGCTTATTGTAGGTCGCACACTCAGCGAATTGTCGTCAATGATCAATCGCAACTTCATCGTATCGCGCATCAATCGTCACGATGAAGTAATCATACCCAACTCTACTACTATACTCGAAGAAACCGACTTGCTACTTTGTGTCCTCTCAGAGTCGGACGAGGAGGCTTTGACAGCATTTATCGGCCCCAAAGTTGAGATGGACTGGGAAGCTATTCAAGCACCTGTTGTGTCACGTAGCATCTTGGTATCGAAAGAGGAGTATAACGGTCGCAAACTCGGCTCTATGCGCTTGCGTATGGGTTATCGTCTCAACGTTACACGTGTAACTCGTGCCGGTGTCGATTTGCTTGCCAGCCCCAACCTCGCATTGCAAATGGGCGACCGCGTTACAGTTGTAGGTAAAGAAGAAGATATAGACCGCTTGGCCGAGAAATTGGGTAACTCAATGAAGCACCTCAACCATCCCAACCTATTTACAATCTTCATTGGTATTATGGTGGGTATTGTTTTTGGTAGTATGCCCTTTGCGGTTCCCGGAATGCCGGTACCCTTGAAGCTCGGTTTGGCCGGTGGTCCGCTTATCGTAGCCATTCTCATAGGCCGTTTCGGTCACAAAATGCACCTTACAACCTATACCTCAACAAGTGCCAACCTTATGTTGCGCGAAGTAGGTATCAGCCTCTTCCTTGCCAGTGTAGGTATTGGTGCCGGTGGCGAGTTTGTTAAGACAATTATGGAAGGCGGTCTTATGTGGGTATTGTGGGGCTTCCTCATTACCATCATCCCCTTGCTCATTGTTGGCTCTATTGCTCGCGGATACTACAAGCTCAACTACTATACCCTTATGGGCCTTATGTCGGGAGCTTGCACCGATCCCCCGGCACTTGCCTATAGCAACAAGGTAGCTGGTAACGATGCTCCCTCGGTAGCATACACCACCGTATATCCCTTGACAATGTTCTTGCGTATCCTCACAGCCCAAGTACTCATACTGGCTTTGGCATAAGAGAGGAAGACAATCCATAACACAGCGCGCCCTGCTTGGTCATCGACCTCGCAGGGCGCATTGCTATCAGTAAATATAGGGAACTATTGCTCTACTTGTTATAATACGGCAAGCTACATCGCACCGAGTAACTCTAATTCAATAAACTCAAGTCAATATCCGGAACTATTACATCGGCAAGTT